>DYOJ01000366.1 GCA_020720705.1 Acetofilamentum sp. | reverse complement strand
GCTAAATTTTCCGTTCAAGCGGCATAAATTTTCGTGAATCGGGACTTTCAACTATTTTTGCGAAAAAATTATTAAGTATGAAATTGACAAAATCACAGATAATCAGAAACCTTAAATCGTTGCCGATGATTGCCTTGGGTTTACTGATAAATGCGTTTGCTTGGGTTGGATTTTTAATACCTGCAAAAGTTGTCGGCGGAGGTGTAACCGGTGCGTCAGCAATCGTATTTTGGACAACGGATATTCCGGTTTGGGTAACATTTTTGTCCGCAAATGCAATACTTGTGCTGCTCGGAATGCGAATTTTAGGCTTAAAATTTGCACTAAGTTCTATGTTTGGCATCGGAGCAATATCATTGATGTTTGTATTTTTACCCTATTTCATTACCGAACCCCTTGTGAACGACCGTTTTATGTCGGCACTCATAGGCGGAGCCTTAGCCGGAGTCGGTCTCGGAATTGCGTTTGTAAACGGCGGAAATTCCGGAGGGACTGACATTATCGCATTGATAATCACTAAGTATCGTAATGTAACACCGGGTCGTGTCATTTTGTATCTGGATGTATTGATCATTGCGTCTTCCTATTTTTTGAATCAAGAAATTGAGACCGTTATGTACGGGTATGTTGTGATGGGTGTATTTGCCTATTCCCTTGATTTAGTGGTTGAAGGCGCAAAACAATCGTATCAATTTGTGATTATTTCAAAAGAACGAGACGCGATAGCCGACCGTATCGGGAAAGAAACGGGTAGGGGAGTTACTTTTTTGAAAGGCTATGGCTGGTACACCAAAAGTGAGACAGAAGTCCTTTTGGTGATGTCTCACAAACATGACAAACAAATTATTTTGAGAATTATTGCCGAAACGGATAAAAATGCCTTCATTACAGTTACAAAAGTTTCTGCTGTTTTTGGTTTGAATTTCAATACTTTAAAATATTGATATATGAGACCACTCCGATAAGCCGCTTAGCGGTTATTAATAGAAAAATAATAATTTGATATTCAGATACTTACAAAACCGCTTAGCGGCTAAAAACACTTTTCGGAGTAGACTCATATATTAAAAATTTGGCAACGAAATAAAATTTATCCGGAAATTTTAGCGTTTTTACTAAAATTATTAATGTTTAGCACGATAATTGAATGTAAAGAATAAGTGATTTTATTCAACTTATTCATTCACGAAGTCGTACATAATAAATATTTAGCAATGAAACGCATTCTTAACATTTCGCTTCTGATACTTCTGCTGATATACGGAGCGCGAATTTCTGCCCAAAGTAACTTGATTTACACGCAAGAAGAACTTTTGCGTTCGGGCGATATTGACCTTGAAATCCAAGAGTTTAAGGCGAAAATGGTAAAAGATAAAAAAAATCCCAACTTATATCTCGGTTTGGGGTATTGTTATTTGTTGAGTCCGGATTCCAAACACAAGGCTATGGACGAAGTAAAAAAAGCTGTAGAATTGTTGGAACCCAAAAAAAGCACTGCCGAAACCGATTACCTCAAAGCCCAAATTTTACTCGGGCAGGCTTGGCGGTTAAATATGTTGTTCGACCAAGCAAAAGCTCATTTTGAAAGTATTGCACCGTTGATGAAGGAAAAAACTTTGTCTGAATTTGTAAAACGTGAACTGATTTTGTGCGATAACGGCATTGCTGCTATCATGAATCCTAAATATGTATCAGTCTCGAATATGCACGATTTCAATTCGCATTATTCTGACCACAGTCCGATGATGATCAACAATAACAGCGTTATTTTTACGGCAAAATTGAAAAGCTCTATCGGCGACAAAAAAGAATATGCCGGCGAATATGCAGAAGATGTGTATATCTCGTCACTCAAGGCGGAAGGCACTTGGACTAAACCCGAACCGATGGATAAAAATCTAAAGAAAAAAGATAATATCTCAAATTGCGGACTCAGTCCGGACAGAAACACGGTTTATTTTTATTACAACGGCGATATACATGAAAGTATCTTGAAAAAAGGAAAGTGGAGTAAATTGAAAAAAACAAATATTCCCGTAAACAGTCCTTCGGAAGAGAAACATATCAGTTTTACCGCTGACGGCAATACGGCATATTTTGCCAGCGACCGTCCGGGCGGAGCAGGCGGATATGACATTTATGTTATCAAAAAAGATGGTGCAAATTGGGGTAAACCTGCTTTATTAGGCAAAGAGATTAACACGCCCTACGATGACCACAGCCCGAATATTACGCCTGAAGGAATCCTTTATTTCAGCTCAAAAGGGCATAACTCAATGGGCGGATATGATATTTTTATGGCGCTTCCGGCTGATGACGGTAAATTTCAACAACCTGAAAATCTGGGATTTCCGACAAACTCTGTGGACGATGATATTTTTTATTTTCCGAGTGAAGACGGACACCGTGCATTTTTTACTTCGAACCGTTCTTTCGGGCGCGGCAGTGCAGATATTTATATGGTAAACTACATGGATTTCCTTATGGTACAAGGGAATACGATTAAAAAAGGAGGCGAAGTCAGCGGCATTAAAAATCAAATTTTTAAATTGGAAGACAAAGGTTTGTATGATGCCACTAAACTCAATCCAACCGGTGATTATTCGTTGCTTGCAAACCGTTCGACCAACTATTATACGACAGCACAGGCGACAGGGTATTATTTTGAAACCTTTGCTTTTACCACACTCGGAGACTTAGAAACGGAACAAAAAATCCAAAATATTGTTCTGCAACCCATCCCGGACAAAGATGCTTTTAAGCAATATGAGCCGCCATGCACAAATTTTGATAATCAAATGGTGTTGTTTCTGAATACGTTGGTTGATTTTTTGAAAGAAAATCCTCGTTTATTTGCCGATATTTCATTCGAGGACGATGCCTTAACCCAACAAGCTGTGGATTATTTAAAAGAATATGGAGTTTCCGAAAAACAAATATCAATTTATGCGCACAAAAAAGAGAATTGTACTGTTACCATTTACGATAAAAAGAACGAAAAAACAGTCGTTATTTCCGAGCCGATAGCTGAAACTTTTGAAACTTACAAGCCAAGCACCGCACCTTCCAAAACCATTTATACGATACAGTGCGCAGCATTTAGACGAAATTTAGACATCAATCATTGGTATTTCAAAGAAAAACGCGGTCAACTTATGAAACGCGACGGCATTGACGGCTTGCATCGTTACACCGAAGGCGTTTACAACTCGCTCGAAGAAGCCCAAAAAGCACTGCCGAAATATCAAGCAATTTTTTGGGACGCATTTATACGTGAAATCAATTGGTACGACCAACTCAATTCCGGAACTTTGGTGCAATAGATAACTGTTTACCGATTCTTGCTTACAGTTTTTTGGTTCTTAAATGATTTTAGTGGAAATAGTACACTGATTTTTTAAGATTTTTAGGATTATTTATGATAAATTTAAAAATCAATATCATAACAAATCGTAATAATTCTAAAAAATCAGTGTACTAGTGTCATGTCAAGCCTCTTCTGACGTTTCCATGTCCTTGCGGACGATGGAAA
>DYOJ01000365.1 GCA_020720705.1 Acetofilamentum sp. | reverse complement strand
CGGATAAACACGGATTTTTTGCAATTATCAGTACAAATCTGTGTTATCTGTGTTATGTGTTCCGGTAAAAAATATCAACAAATAATATAATAAAAATGAAACAAACATTATTCACAATAACCATAGCAATTCTCAGCATTGCGGCTTATGCACAGCCGGCTTGGGTAACTTCCGGCGCACCTATCGGCGATGAAAGCAATTTCGTGTACACCGGTAATAAAACAATTACATTTTCATCGGCAACTTCTTATGCTGATGCAGGTAATTCTACTGATTTCGACTTTACAAATAAAGTAACAGTAATGTCATGGATACATCCGACAACATATTCCGACTGGGATAAAATTGTAATGAAAAGTTGGACTTCTGACATTGACCCATGGTCTATTTTTAGACTTACGCTAACTAATGACAACGATGGAACTGAAGGAGCAATATTTTCTGTTACTATTTCAGGAATAGATTATGGTGTAACAGCATCAAATACTGTTCCTTTAAATACTTGGACTCATGTTGCAGGTACTTATGACGGGGCAAATTTGAAACTTTATATTAACGGCATTTTAAGTCAAACATTAGCATTATCCGGAAATCTTGATACAAATTCTGAACCTGTTTATATCGGTAAACACAGACACAACAATATAAACACATTTATCGGAAAAATAGATGGTGTTAAAATTTGGAATACTGCTCTCACAGAAACGCAAGTATTTAATGCCATGTACGGCACTTATGCTCCCGAAAGCAATATTGTTGCAGTTTATGATTTTCAAGAAGGAGCAGGAACTGTTGCAAACGATGTATCTCAAAATTCCCATAACGCAACTTTAAATGGAAGCGTTACATGGAACTCAAACGATGAAATCACGTCTGTTTGCAAAATCAAAGATGACAAAGGCGATATTTTTACGGCAAGCAATTTCGGCTCACCCGGAGCGGTACAAATTTACAAAGTAAACGATAAACCAAACAATATCACCCTTGCTACCGGCGGCGGAAGTTTAATCGAAGGGCACTACTGGGGCGTATTTCCGGCAAACGGCACGGCAAATTACAACATCGAACTCATGTATGACGGATACAAACCCACGTGGTCAGGCGAAAATCAACTCGACTTGGCTTACCGCAACAACAATGCCTCCGGAGCATGGACAAATAATTTAGATGCAACCTTAAATACCGTTTCAAACACACTCACAAAAAACGCCATAGCAACCCGCAACGAATACCATTTGATGTATGAAATTGCGCCCGAACCGGGCAACTGTTTAGAATTTGACGGAACAAACGATTTTGTTCACATACCGGACAATTCAAATTTAGATTTTTCCGGAAATTTTTCACTTGAAGCATGGGTTGGTTTAAAAAATATCGGAAGTAATCCAAATTATTATTCATTTATATCGAAAGGAGGAGCCGGAGAATCATCATCGGTAAACCATAACTACCAACTTGGTTATCAATATGGAACATGGTTTTCCGGATTTCATTTTATTTCATTTTTTGAAAATTCGTCCGGAAATAATTATATTGTAAACTATGCTATAACACCCGAACTCAACAGGTGGTACCATCTTGCAGCAACCTTCGATGAAACATCAGATACTTATAAACTTTATTTAGACGGAGTTCTTGTTTGCACAAACACATCGGCAACCGGAATACCTAATGTTCAAAATCAACCACTTATGATTGGATGTTCGGAATATACGCCACCAAATCCTGATGCTAAATTTGCAAACTCATTTGTTGACGAAGTAAGAATTTGGAACGATGTTCGTACAGCAACAGAAATACAGGACAACATGCACAAAGAATTTTCGACTGCCGAACTATCAGACGGTGCAACAACCACAAATTTAGTAGCTTACTATAATTTTAATAATGTCGGAACTTCAACTTTCTTGGACGATTTATCGCCAAATAATTTGAACGGAACCCTTTTAAATGATTATTCCAACGTAACACCCGCAAACGGCACAACCCTCGGACCGATTTGGCGCGAAAGCAACTGCTTCAACCGTTGGTGGGGAACGACTGACAATTCTTGGGCCGATATTGACAATTGGTCAAAAGGCAGAACGCCGCTCACGACCGACAATATCGGCATACACCAAGTAAAAGCAACGCCCGAAGTGGTTATCAATCCGCTTGTGCTTGCGACCGGCACGCTTGCCGAAGTCAGCGACCTCACCGTAGGTTCAAATGCCGTGTTTACCGCAAATGCCGGCGAGCAAATTACTGTAAACGACCCCTATACCGTAAACGGAACAGCAATCCTTGTTTCGCCAAACGGAAACGGACCTTCGGCATCGCTCATAACTAAAGGTATAGTGCATGGTAAGGGCAAAACCCAAGCCCAACGCTACATTTCGGCAAACAATTGGCACTATTTTTCATCGCCTGTAACAACCCAAAACAGCAGTATTTTTCTCAGTCCTCAGAATTTGTATTCTTGGAACGAAGCCTTAAATGACTATTGGTCAGGCAATAACTTTGTAAACAACATCATGGGTTGGACTTCATTTTCCGGTAATTTCGCTGTCGGAAAAGGATATATCGGATACGAAAATGTATCTGCCGTAAAATCGTTCGACGGACTTGTAAACTCCGGAAATATCTCAATATCTTTGGATTATGTAAATAACACTGCAACACACTCTAATGCCATGTTCGACGGCTGGAATTTGGTCGGCAATCCGTATCCTTCGGCAATAGATTGGACAAGCGGAAGCATTACCAAAACCAACATTGATGCCGCAATCTATTTTTACGACGACAACGGCACCGGAAATTACGACAATTACAGATACTACGTTGATGGCGGCGGCAATGATGCCTATTATCCTACGATTGCCGCAAACGAAGGCTCACGCTACATTCCGGCGCATCAATCTGTCTTTATTAAGTCAAAATCAGGAGGCGGCACGCTCACTTTTACCAATGCGTGCAGAGCGCACAGCACAACAGATTTTTATAAAAGTGCTTTAAAATCAGAAACTTATCAAGAAGTTGTGCGTTTGGAAATGCGTTCCGGTGCAGCAACAGACGAAGCCGTTATCCGTTTCGTAAACGGCACCACACAAGCCTACGACGGCGATGCCGATGCTTACAAACTGTTCTCACATTCTGCCGATGTGCCGCAAATTTTTTCGGTCGCAGAATCGAATAGTCATCTGGCTATCAACTCTTTGCCGAATTACGATGAAGAAACCGTAATCCCCATGGGCATTCGTCCGGTTGCGGGTACCGTGCAACGCATTGTATTTACGGAAGTGCCTGAAAATATGCTTTATACGATGTATCTCGAAGATAAACTCAGCGGAGAATTTACAGAGATAATTTTGAATGAAAGTTACGAATTTCAAGCACAAAGCTCCGATTTAATTACGGACAGATTTCAACTTGTTTTCAGCAAGGAAAGTTCTGATATTCAGAAATATGCGAAAAACGACATGCAAATTTTCGCTTTTGAAAAATCGGTTGTGATAAAAACCGAAAATCACATCGGCAGTCGCATCATTATCAACGACTTAAT
>DYOJ01000364.1:1957-3554 GCA_020720705.1 Acetofilamentum sp. | reverse complement strand
TTTCACAAAATGCAAATTTGACGCTATAAAAGTGTATTAAGGGAGTTATGAATTAAATAATTTGAAGTTAAGAAATTATGACAGATATAGAAAAAATTGCACAGATAAAAGATTGGCTTGCCGAAAAAAGTATAGATTTTGAAGTTTTTAACAAAATTGAGAATGAAAAATCAGCGATGCCGGATTGTTGTTATATTATTGATAATAATCAACATGTTACAGAAATTTACATAACAAATACAGACATAACTGAGCTACCGGAGATAGTGTTTAAGTTTTATAACTCAGAAATTCTTGATTTTTCGAACAATAAGATAGAAAAATTGCCAGAATTTAACGAAGATTTTTTTACAGAAAATAATGAGTCCGTTATTGAAGACTATAAGAAACTTTATGAGGCTTTTAAGAATGCATATCCCGAAATCAAGAATAATTATGATTTCGAAAAGATGAAATACATGCGATCCCGTACTCCTCTGAAAACATTGAATCTGGCAAATAACAAATTAATCGTCATACCTGAATTTACAAGAGAAATTGTAGTTGAAAATGAGAATAAAACCATATCCTTAGTTAATGGAGAACTTGACCTTTCCGAAAACCTTCTGACGGAGGTGCCGCCAAGTCTTTTCAATATGAAATATTCATTAAAATTATCAGGAAATAAAATTAAACAAATACCAAAACTTACCGAACCTGTAGATGTTAGTCATATTAACTTGTCTCACAATGAAATAGAACAATTTGATGAAAGTCTGTTAGAGCAACCCGGAGTAGAGTTGGATTTATCATATAACAATATAAAGGAGTTGCCGAATTTATCAAAGAACCACAGTGTTTCTAAATTACTTCTAAACAATAATGCTATCCGAACACTCAATGAAAGTTTTTTTATAAATATCACAGGGAATATGTCTGGTTTGTATTATAATCTCAGTAACAACAAAATCAGAGTTATCCCTCACAATGTTTTCCAAAATTTTAATTTAATAATTACAAACGATAAAGCTTTGGAGGATTTTGAATATCTCCGCCGTCTTGATTATGATGAGGATGTTCTAAATATAATTGGAAATCCGGTTATATATCCGAAATATGATGATATCAAAGAGCTTTCAATTAAGAAATTGAATGATGCATATCAAAAACCATATATTGGAAACACAGATACTATTGTCGGAGGCAAACAAGCCAAAACTGAATTTCATTATGATTGTATAACTGAATTTCAAATTCAAGAATTTCAAGGTATCAAGGAGATACATATAAAAGATATACCGTCTGAAACGCGTTGGATTTTCCTAACAGGAGAAAACGGATTTGGCAAAACATCAATTTTGCGCGGAATTGTTATTAATTTATTCGGATTGAAAGACGAGACATCAATCTTAGACGTCAAAGAAAAGTTTTCAGGTAGAATAGGTTATTTTATTGATAATCAATATTTTAATAACTTTACAAGATGTAATGAATCTACACTTTTTCAGAAGTATGAGGATTTTGCAGCTTACGGAGCTTCACGCTTAAATAAATATTTTAAACCTGAAAACATCGGGCGAACATACAGCTTATTTAAAACCGATGGTGTTTTGTTAGA
>DYOJ01000364.1:0-1857 GCA_020720705.1 Acetofilamentum sp. | reverse complement strand
GCTTGCATCCGGCTACCGCTCAATTATTTCGATGATAGGAGACATGATGATACGCCTTTCTAAAACTCAACCAAAAATTGACGATTTTTCCGAGCTTGCCGGTATTGTAATTATTGACGAATTTGATTTGCATTTGCACCCAAAATGGCAGAAAATGTTAGTAGAAAAACTCACAACTCTATTTCCGCACATTCAATTTATCGTGTCCACACACAGCCCGATTCCTTTGCTCGGCGCGCCGAAAAACAGTATCGTAATCAAAGTGGACAGAGATAAAGAACACGGCATTACGGCAGAAAAATTAGACATAGATTTCACAACCCTCACGCCAAACTCCATTCTGACTTCTCCGATTTTTGGGTTTGAGAATTTAGTGTCTGTAAGTAAGTCGGAAGATAAAAATCTGAATACCGAAGATTATTTCAATGATATTATTGAAAAAGATAAATCATTAAAAGAAATATCGGAATATTTAGATGAAGATAAAACCAAACGTATAATTGAACTTCTAAATTCTTAGTTGTGAGACGCATAAATAAAAACTTTGATTGCCCCCCGACGGAATTGAGAAACTGCTCCGACAAGCATACTGCATCTCTGCTCCGCGATAAAGCAAAGGGCATTAAAAGAGATTGTTACAAAAAATCGGAGCCGAAATTGCGAGAATTGTATCTCGAAAAATGCGCTTATTGTGAAACCGAATACCTCACAACCTCCGATACATGGGTGGAACATTATCGTCCGGAGTCAAAATACTATTGGTTGGCTTACGAATGGAGTAATTTACTGCCAACTTGCACAAAATGTAATCGACATAAAAAAGCGGAGTTTCCTCTTCTTGACGAATCCAGGAGGGTTTCAATACCTTCAATTCACGATGTAAGGGCTGATAAATCACCATTGATTGACGAAAGACCATATATTCTTCATCCTGAGATAGATAATCCATCCGACATTTTTGAATTTGAAACAAATCAAGGCATACAAATAAAAGGTAAAGATTCCGAAAATCGCGGATGCAAGACGATAGAATTATGCGATTTAAACCGCTACGAAGGCAACAACAGCGGTTTACCCTACGACCGTCAAAAAAAAGTCATTGATGAAATTATTGAATTTATCGTAACTATTGACGATTTATTGAAAGAAACTGAAACTGTTATGATATTTAAAATGTTATTTGAGAAAAAAATCAAAAATCTTATCGAAAAATCAGAAAATTCATATTTGGAACATACGCTGCTAAGAAAATACTTAGTAATTTCATCGGACAATTTTATGAAAATTGTCGGAACATATTTACCATCACCTCAACTGCAAATAATTATTAAGACGATTACTGAAAATTATTTTGAACCCAGAGGAGCTTGACTTTGAGGCTGATAAACATTTTCTGATCAGTCCAAATGGCAGAATACGAAAAATTTCAAACAGAGGTGATGAGACAATCAATAAATGTAAGTTGCACCGAAAAAGCCTCACTGTTGCACGAAAGAAAATTGTAGATAAGCATTTAAGGTTTATGATGAAAGCTTTTGAAAAACGAAGAGGAAATTTGATTTCATCTGAGAATTTAATTGGAAGATTGGAGGTTGAAATTGAACGTATCATTGACAGAATCAATAACAATGCACCCTATACCTTGCTTGCAAAGTATATGTTAAAACACTTTGACCTGTTTTTTGTCAGACGATTTCAACCTGCAGAACAAGCAATTCTAAAAAGTGTTTACGAAAAAGTTTTAAAATTACTAAGTTAATTTTTTAGAAAGTGAATATTAAGACCTCACCCGCTTCAAACAATTTTTAGAAGAACAAGCAAAACAGAATAACACAAAGTTTTAATCAAAAAATAAAT
>DYOJ01000363.1 GCA_020720705.1 Acetofilamentum sp. | reverse complement strand
CATTGCATCGGCGTGGATCCGTATTATTTGGTTCACAAATCGAAACAACTCGGATATCATCCGCATGTCATAAATTCAGGACGTTTTGTAAACGATTCCATGGGACAACATGTTGCGAATGAAACTGTTAAAAAAATCGCTTCAATTGACAAAACCATCAACGGTTCAAAAATATTGGTTATGGGTATCACGTTCAAAGAAAATGTGAGCGATATCCGAAACACAAAAGTTGTGGACATGATTAACGAGCTGAAATCGTTCAAAGTTCAGGTGGATGTGGTTGATCCTTATGCAGTTGCAGAAGAAGTAGAGGAGGAATACGGCATTCATTTAGCCACATCAATCGGAAACGATTATGATGCTGTTGTTGTTGCCGTAAATCACACGGAATATGCGAGTTTAGACGAAAAATACTTCAAAACGCTAATGCCCGGAAAAGGTATTTTGGTGGACATCAAAGGAATTTTCCGAAATAAAGTTAAAGATTTGATTTATTGGAGTTTATAGGATTTTGTATCAAAAAAAAAATATTGCCAAAGTTCAAAATCTTGGCAATATTTTTTTTGTTATTCTGAATTTAGTTCTAATTTTGCAAATAATACACATAAGTAGAATATAGTGAAATTATCAAACACATCGGAATATGCCTTGCGGATTTTGAGCTACATGGCTCGAAAGCCCGAACTGCAATATTCTGCTAAGTCATTGATTGATAATTTAAAAATATCAGACAAATATTTGCGCCGTATTATGACAGACCTGACCAAAGCCGGATTTGTTCGTAGCATTCAAGGGCGCGAGGGCGGTTATGAGTTCGCAAAACCAACTTCCGAAATCACGCTTTCCGCCATTGTTGAAACCATCGAAGGGATGCAAAAATATACCGGATGTGCACTCGGTTTTGAAAAATGCTCCGACGAAAACCCCTGCGTGATGCACGAGATTTGGGTGCCCGTTCGTGTCGGGTTTCTCGCCGCATTTACAGGAAAAACGCTTAACGATTTCGATTTTTCTGTAAATTTTAAGTTTTAATATTTTTTTCAGGAAATATACTACATGCTAATAGTATAAAAATCACAAGAAATGAGACCACTACGATAAGCCGCTTAGCTGTTATTTTTAGAAAATTCTGATATTGATATTCAGATACTTATTAAACCGCTTAGCTACAAAAATAGGTTTCATAGCATAAAAATATCTTGAAATACTACAAATAAATAGAATAAATTTTTTTTCTTAATATTAACTAAATATATTTTCACATGAAACCAAGTTTATTGGACCGATTTATGAGCAGAAAAGGCTTATACCGAGCCTTTTGGCTGATTGCGTTGTTCATGGTAACAATGCTGATTTACTACACCGCAAACCTCCAAAAAGAGGTGCCGCCGATTTCGAAAGAAGTCAAAACGCAGAGCGGCGAAGTGCTCTACACGTATGACGATGTGGTTGCCGGGAAGGGATTTTTCCAACAATTCGACCTCATGGACTGGGGCACAATGTTGGGCATGGGCGCATACATGGGACCCGATTTTTCGACCGATTTTATGCACTACCGCGCCGAATTTTTGTATGATTTTTATGCACAGGAATTATACAAAAAGAAAAATTCCGAGCTGACGGAAATCGAGCGAGGAGCCGTTAAAGTGCGTGTGATTCAGGATGTTAAAAAGCAGACAGAGCTTCTTGAAACCACAACGGTTTACACCGATGCCTCGGGCGAAGCTTACAAAAAAAACGTGGAATATCTCACGAATTTGCTCGTAAACGGCGACCCAAAACGTGCGTATCCCGGTGGAGTTATTCGCCCGGAAGAAGCGGAAAAAATTGCCGCATTCGTGGATTGGTCGCAGTTGGTGGCATCGTCTTTACGCCCCGGCACGGAGCGCACATGGTCGAATAATTGGCCCCCCGAACCGCTTTTAGACCAAGACATAACTTCGTTTTCGCACAAAATCTCGCTTTGGGAGTTCCTGATATTGTGGACTTTAACGATTGTAGTCATTTTTGTTGCCTACGAATATTTGTTCAAAAAAGACAAAGACGAGAAATTAGAAGAACCGCTGAAAATCACATCGTTGTATAAATCTCAGAAAAAATTGCTGAAATACATCCCGATAGTTGCGGCGTTGTTTGTGGTGCAACTGTTTATCGGCGGTTACTTGGCGCATCTTTACACTGAACCCGAAAAAGATTTTTTGGTTTCGCAAGGTATTTTGCCGTTCAATGTGTTGCGTTCGGTACATACACAACTTGCAATTCTCTGGGTTGCAGTTGGTTGGCTCGTAGGAGGTTTGTTGATTGCACCTTGGGTTGCCAACAAAGACCACAAATATCCGTGGTTGGTGGATGTGCTTTGGATTGCGCTTGTGGTCGTTGCCGTGGGCAGCATCATTGGTTTATACATGGGTGCAACCGGGCAACTGCGCGAAACGTGGTTCTGGTTCGGAAACGAAGGGCGCGAACTTATAAATTTGGGCAGAGCTTGGGACATCGGATTAGTTCTCGGGCTGGTATTCTGGTTCTTACTCATAATTTCGCTCATCCGAAAAGCATCAACCAACAACCCGATTGTGAGCACAATTATCTGGTCGGCGTTTGCAATTGCAACGCTTTACATCGCCGGAATGATGCCTGTACATAAGATTGTGCCGAATTTCACGGTGGACGATTATTACCGTTGGTGGGTCATTCACTTGTGGGTAGAATTGACGTTTGAGTTGTTTGCAGCCGGCGTTATCGCATTTTTCACGGTTTCACTCGGTTTAATCACCCACAAAACTGCTGTCCGCGTAATGTTTTTCGAGCTGTTCCTAATCATGCTCAGCGGCACGCTCGGCGTGGGGCACCACTATTGGTGGCAAGGTTTGGACGAATATTGGATCGCCGTGGGCGGAATTTTCTCGGCACTCGAACCTCTGCCTCTGGCTCTGATGATTGTGGAGGCAATGAAAAACAAGAAAGAAAAGCTGCACTCCGGGCAGGACTTTGCCTTTGCAACTCCATTCATGTGGATAGCCGGCTCGGCAGTATTGAATTGGATAGGTGCCGGATTCTTCGGAATGTTAATCAACACACCCACAATTAGTTACTATTCTCACGGCACGTATTTGATTATGCCGCACGGACACGTTGCCTTGCTCGGCGCGTTCGGATATATTTCGATAGCTTTCATTTACATGGCATCGCGTGCAAATTCAATTGCCAACAACTTGGTTTGGAGCGACAAATTGAGCAAATACGGCTTCTGGATTTTGACCATCGGCACACTGCTTTTTGCAATTCCGACCTACGTTATCGGGATGCACCAAACCGAAACCGCCATGGAATTAGGCTATTTCTACACCCGCACACGCGAAGCCGTGGACGCAATGAGCGGTTGGATGTGGTTCCGCATACTGCCCGACGGCATGATGATACTCGGCGGGGTAATAATTCTTTACGATTTGGTTCAAAAAACCTTCCTCGCCAAAAAGCATACGAGCATTAAAAGTGCTTAGTTTATTTATCTGATTTTTCGGGAATCTCTTTCGGGGGATTCCTGATTTTTTGTTTTT
>DYOJ01000362.1 GCA_020720705.1 Acetofilamentum sp. | reverse complement strand
ACCAAAATCAACAAAAGATATATACCAAAAGTAAATTTTCAAACCAAAATCAACAAAGTGTATATACCGAAAGTCGATTTTAGAAATCAAAATCAACATAAGATATATACCCAACGCATATTTTTGAAATTGAAATCAACATAAGATACATACCAAAAGTCGATTTTAGAAACCAAAATCAACAGAAGATATATACCAAAAGTAAATTTTCAAACCGAACTCAAAAAAGATATATATCTAAAGTCGATTTTAGAAATCAAAATTAACATAAGATATATACCTAACGCTTATTTTTGAAATTGAAATCAACATAAGATATGTACCCTATGCACATTTTTGAAACTGAAATTAACATAGGATATATATCTAAACAGTATTTTGGAGTTGAAATCGACATAAGATATATACCCTACGCATATTTTAGAAATCAAAATCAACATAAGATATATACCATGTGCACATTTTTGAAACTGAAATCAACATAAGATATATACCCTACGCTCATTTTTGAAACTGAAATCAACAGAAGATATATACCCTACGCTCATTTTTGAAACTGAAATCGACATAGGATATATATCAAACCGCCATATTTTAAAGTGAATTACACATTGGATATATATCAGAACCTGATTTTGAAATTGAACTAATACGATGTGTACTTTGCTGTATGTCGGGCTACGAAAATAACAAAACTGATGCCGTCGGCATCACACGTTTATAGCATGTGTGTCATCCAAATGTGTGCGACCCCGGCGGGGTCGAAGACGATGGAAACATTGCGTTTTCTACAAACGTTTCATCCTTACGGGATATAAGCCAAACATACGAAAACGAGAGATAATCGTATTGTAATTGATTTTTCTACAAATTTAGAAAATTATAATTTACCTTTGTAGCATATATTCAACCTCATGCAAAACTCCGCAAAATTATACAAAGCCCTTGATGAGCGCGTGCTCGTGCTCGACGGCGCAATGGGCAGCTTAATACAAGCATACAAACTCACGGAAGAAGATTTCCGCGGCGAACGCTTTCGCAATTTTCATAAAGACGTGAAAGGCAACAACGATTTGCTTTGCATCACGAAGCCGGAAGTGATTCGCGAAATTCACGGCAGATATTTGGATGCCGGCGCCGACATCATCGAAACCGATACCTTCAACGCCAACGGAATCTCAATGGAAGATTACGACATGGTGCAATACGTGTACGAAATGAATCTTGCGGCGGCACGCATTGCGCGGGGCATTGCGGACGAGTATTCGGCTCGCAACCCTGAGAAGTTTCGCTTCGTTGCCGGCTCCATCGGACCTACGAACAAAACTGCATCCATGTCGCCCGACGTGGAAGACCCGGCGTTTCGCGCAGTGAGTTTCGACGATGTCGTAACGGCTTACACCCAACAAATCAAAGGTTTATTGGACGGCGGCGCGGATATTTTACTCGTGGAAACCATTTTCGACACGTTGAATGCCAAAGCCGCGTTATACGCCGTGCAGCAGGAAGCCGAGTTGCGTAACATCAAAATTCCGGTCATGGTATCGGGCACTGTTACAGACAGAAGCGGCAGAACCTTGTCCGGACAAACCGTTGAGGCGTTTATTAACTCCTTGTCGCACATAGATTTATTGTCAATCGGCTTGAATTGTTCCACCGGCGCGCGCGACATGCTGCCCCATATTCAGGAAATGGCAGAAAAAACAGGTTTTCGCATCAGTGCCTACCCAAATGCCGGAATGCCCAACCAATTCGGCGAATACGACGAAACGCCCGACATGATGGCTGACGAAGTCGGCACATTGTTGGACGGACGGCACGTAAACATTATCGGCGGCTGTTGCGGCACTACGCCGGAGCACATTCGCAAGATTGCCGAACGTGCGCAACATGCTCACAATCATAAACCTGCAAAGCCAGACCCCAAAACAAAACTCAGCGGTTTGGAGGCTTTGGAAATATCTGCCCGAAATAACTTTATCAACATCGGCGAGCGCACAAATGTTGCGGGCTCAATAAAATTTGCAAAACTGATTCGAGATAAGAAATACGAAGAAGCATTGCAAATTGCCCGAAAACAAGTAGAAGGCGGCGCGCAAATTATTGACGTTTGCATGGATGATGCCATGCTGGATGCCGAAGCGGAAATGGTCAATTTCCTCAACCTTTTGGTGTCCGAGCCTGACATTGCCCGCGTGCCGGTGATGATTGACAGCTCAAAATTTTCGGTTATCCAAGCCGGTCTCAGATGTTTACAAGGTAAAGCGGTGGTTAATTCCATCAGTTTGAAAGAAGGCGAAGCGAATTTCATCGCACAAGCAAAAGAAATCAAACGTTTCGGAGCGGCTGTGGTGGTTATGGCATTTGACGAAGAAGGTCAAGCTGCTGATTTTCAGAAGAAAACCGCCGTTTGCAAACGCGCTTACGATATTCTCACTCAAAAGGTAAATTTCCCTGCGGAAGATATTATTTTCGACCCGAATATTCTCACCGTTGCCACCGGAATTGAAGAACACAACAATTATGCGGTGGATTTTATCGAAACGATAAAATGGATTAAACAAAATCTGTCTCATGCAAAAATCAGCGGAGGAGTAAGCAATCTATCATTCTCATTTCGAGGCAATAACACCGTCCGCGAAGCAATGCACAGCGTATTTTTGTATCACGCCGTGAAAGCCGGCATGGACATGGGCATCGTAAACCCCGAAATGTTGCAAGTGTACGACGATATTCCGAAGGATTTATTAGAACTCATTGAAGATGTGGTTCTTAACCGCCGACCGGATGCGACGGAACGTCTGATTACGTTTGCCGAAAATATTAAAACTTCGGGCGATAAAACCGAAGTCAAAAAAGACGAATGGCGCAACGGCACGGTAGAAGAACGTTTAGCGTATTCGCTCATCAAAGGGTTTACCGAACATGTGGAGGCGGACACCGAAGAGGCACGCAAGAAATATGTTTTCGCCTTAAAAGTCATCGAAGGTCCGCTTATGGACGGCATGAACCGCGTGGGCGAACTGTTCGGCGAAGGCAAAATGTTTCTGCCACAGGTCGTTAAGTCTGCACGCGTGATGAAAAAAGCGGTGGCGGTGCTGTTGCCGTTTATCGAGGAAGAAAATAAAGCCGGTGAAACATCTTCTGCCGGAAAAATTTTGCTCGCAACCGTAAAAGGTGATGTTCACGACATCGGTAAAAATATCGTAGGTGTGGTTTTGCAATGCAACAACTTTGAAATCATTGACTTAGGTGTCATGGTGCCAACCGAGAAAATCTTGGATGAAGCTCAACGCCTGAATGTGGACGCTGTCGGGCTAAGCGGATTGATTACGCCTTCGCTCGAAGAAATGACCGCCGTAGCCAAGGCAATGGAAAAACGCGGCATGAAAATTCCGCTGCTCATCGGTGGAGCAACAACCTCAAAAGTGCACACGGCGGTAAAAATTGCGACGTTCTATTCGGGCGCAGTGGTGCATGTCTTGGATGCTTCCAAAAGTGTAAACGTTTCTAAAAATCTGTTTAACAAAGATATAAACTCCGAATATATTGCACAAAACC
>DYOJ01000361.1 GCA_020720705.1 Acetofilamentum sp. | reverse complement strand
ATCACATTAAATACAAGAAAAATCACATTAAATACAAGAAAAATTGAACTTAATACAATAAATATCATATTAAATACAAGAAAAATTACATTAAATACAAGATTTGGCTGCTTCGGGTGTACTCGTAAGTGCATTGACCGCCTTGATTATCGGTTTGTTGATTTTTGTTCCCAAAATATTCCGGTTGTAAATTTTATTCTAAATTTATTCTAAATTGATGACTACATTTGTCTTCAATAAGAAATGTTACCCTTTTTATTTTCGTCAAGAAATAAGATGGATGAACAAAATAGAAAAACAAAATCAATAGGTTTAATAATTAAAAGCAGTTTAGTACACCCGTGAAAATTTTATTAATAGAAGACGAAAAAAAATTGGCAGACAGCATTATAAGTTATCTGAATGACAATGCGGTGTCTTGTGAATGGGCAAGCGACCTGCAATCGGCTTTGATCAAAATTGCCGACCACGATTACGACTGTATTTTGCTTGACCTAATGTTACCTGACGGCGATGGTTTTGAAATTTTAAAAGAGTTGAAAAAACAAAACAAAACCGAAGGCGTTATCATTATTTCAGCCAAAGAAACACTTGAAATTCGAATTGAAGGTTTTAATTTAGGCGCTGATGATTACCTGACCAAACCCTTTCATCTCTCCGAATTATTAGTCAGAATACAAGCACTTGTCCGACGAAAAAACTTCAACGGAAGTACTATTATTTCTTATAATGAAATAGATATTGATATACTTTCCAAAACGGTAAAAGTGAACAACAACCCCGTAGATATCACTAAAAAAGAATTTGATTTGCTTCTTTTTTTAACCGGAAATAAAAACAGAGTACTTTCCAAAGGGGCTATTGCCGAACATCTTTCAGGCGATATGGCAGATATGCTTGACAATCACGATTTTGTCTATGCTCACGCCAAAAATTTAAAAAATAAACTTAAACAAGCCGGCGCCGGCGATTATATAAAAACAGTGTACGGATTAGGGTACAAATGGCAAAATGACTGAAAAATTACTTTACAAAACCTCCAAATTTTATCTAATCTTTATTGCGATTTTAATCGTTATTGTCATTCCTATTTCCTATTTTACCATCCAAAATTTATATGTAAATGAAGTGGACGAAACCTTAACACTTCGCAAAGACCAATTTTTTAAAGATTTCGGTAATCAATTTGATAATATTGACCTATCTCATTTTAACAAATATAATAAAGACATCAAGCTACTTGAATACCAAAACATAAAACAAGATACGCTATTTTTTAAAGAGTATTTTGATACATTAAACAATG
This sequence comes from Acetofilamentum sp., assembly GCA_020720705.1. Classification (GTDB taxonomy): domain Bacteria; phylum Bacteroidota; class Bacteroidia; order Bacteroidales; family JAADGE01; genus DYOJ01. The sequence continues at coordinate 2,259 of DYOJ01000361.1, read as the reverse complement.
AAACTGAGCCCTATCGAGAATTAAATGTGCCTGTCTTAATTAAAAACAAACCTTATACTTTATCCGTTCGCACCAACATGGTAGAGTCAGAAGATTTGATTATCAGCGTTGTGGTTATTTTTATAGTGCTTTTAGGTTTATTAATGTTGGGCTTGTTTTTTATCAATAAAAGATTATCGGAGCGGTTGTGGAAACCTTTTTATCAAACTTTAGATACCATAGAAAAATTTGAAATAGACAAAATCCATCAACCGGAAATGACCCAAACACAAGTCGAAGAATTCAACCGGCTGAACACGAGTATTGAGAAACTAATCAAAAAAAACACTTCTATTTACAAGAGTCAACGTGAATTTATTGAAAATGCGGCACACGAATTACAAACCCCTTTGGCTGTTTTTCAAGCTAAAATCGATACGTTGATGCAAAATGAAGCTTTGGGTAAAGAACAATCCAAAATCTTAATTTCACTCAATGAAAGTGTGGCTCAATTAAACCGATTAAACAAAAATTTGCTGCTGCTTTCAAAAGTTGATAATGAAATTTACAGCAATAAAGACCACTTTACTATCAATGAAATCATAGTGAAGCAACTTGATTTTTTTACAGTACAAGCTTCTTCAAAAGGAATCAAAATCATAACAGAAATAAAAACAAGTGTTGAAGTTGAAGCTAACCCCACCTTAACGGAAATTCTCATCAGCAATCTTTTTATGAATGCCATTAGGCACAACCATAACAACGGTTTGATAATGATCATCTTAACCGAAGCGTCTATTACTTTTTTAAATACCGGAAGCGACGAACCCTTAAATGTACAAAAATTATTTTCTCGTTTTTCAAAAACAAAACCTTCAAAACAAGGCAACGGACTGGGACTGGCTATTGTAAAAAAAATAGCGGACCTCAATCAGTGGCAAATCGATTATAATTTTACGGAAAACTTGCATTCTTTTAGTGTAAAATTTTAAACTTTTAATCTTGAAATCATTTTGTAATTCTCTCTTATTCTGATGCATTCAATTAAATTTATTCTCCTTTTATCCGTTTTTACAGGACTGCTTTTACCTCACAAAATAGAAGCACAAACTACTCAAACCACAAAACAAGACAGTACAAAATTTGTGTCAATTGCCAAGAAAAACATCGTTCCTGTTACCTTGATTGGGCTTGGCATCCTAACGAATAACACCGATTTTGAGAAACACTTACAAACAGACCTTCGCAACAAGGTTGGAAATGAATACGAACTTAAAATTGACAATTATCTGCAATATGTTCCGGCAATAGAATTAGTTACTGCTGATTTATTGGGTATCAAAGCAAAAAATCACTGGTTTGATCAAACCAAATATCTGCTGATTTCACAACTCATATCTTCGAGTATTACGCATAGTCTAAAAATGATTACAGACAAAGAACGTCCTAACGGATCTCCTTTTGCCTTTCCCTCCGGACACACTACCTTTGCATTTACCAACGCCGGAGTTCTCTATCGTGAGTTTGAAAAGTCTTCCCCTGTGTTGGCTTACAGTGGCTATGCTTTTGCCACTACTACGGGTGTTTTTAGGATGATAAACAACAAACATTGGGCATCCGATGTGCTCGTAGGCGCAGGAATTGGAATCATTACCACCGAATTAGTGTATCATTTTGAACCATTAAAAAATTTCAATCCTTTTGCAAAGAGTAAAAACCTAACCCTTTTCCCACAGGTAGGCAACGATTCTTTTAACATTTATTTTGCTTATCATTTCTGAAATTCTAAATTTCTTCTAAATCCGGTTCTACTTTTGTCTTATAATTTTAAATTAATACAAAATGAAAACATCCTTTTTTATCTTAACCGCATTTGCATTATCCGGTATTACTGCTTGCGCTCAAAAAACCACTGCTCCTGAAAACGTAAAAAAAGCCTTTGCCCAAAAATTTGCCGATGCAAAATCTGTGAAATGGGACAAAGAAAACGAAACCGAATGGGAAGCTGAGTTTAAATGGAAAGGCGAAGAATATTCTGCAAATTTCACATCAGATGGCACTTGGAAAGAAACCGAATACGAAATTGAAGCTTCTGCTATTCCAGCCGTTGTAAAACAAAGTTTGGATGCAGAATTTGCCGGTTACGAAATTGAAGAAGTAGAAATTTCTGAAACCGAACAAGGCAAAGTATATGAATTTGCATTGGAAAAAGGCGAATCAGAAATGGAAGTTGCCATCTCACCCGAAGGTAAAGTGGTTAAAAAAGAAGTGAAACAAGAA
>DYOJ01000360.1 GCA_020720705.1 Acetofilamentum sp. | reverse complement strand
GTTTTTGATGGCTTTTTAGACCGGACTCATGTTTTATATTTAGTTCTTGTGAGAAAACTCATAACACATTGAAATTATTTATGTTATAGAGATATTTCGACTTGAATGTTTTATGAAATTCTGTTGAAATACGGTAGAAATTCGATTGAAACTAAATAAAAAACTACGAATGACTACTTAATGACTATTTTTGACTACTATATGACAATTCTTTCGATTAGAAAAAAGAGTATAATTGACATAAAATCAAGTATTTATACGTTTTCTTACATACACTATTTACACTCACTTTGTATCGAAGAACCATAATTTTAATTTCTCCAAAAATAGTCAAAATTATTTATTTGTAATCTCAATATTTTAAAAATATTATTAGATATGATATCAAAGGCGTTTCGTTAAGAACCTTTCAAATGGTCGCAGATCTTTGAAACGGTTTAATGCCAAGCATTTCGATGAGTTTCGACCAATCGAAAGGTTTAAGACTCTCGCTAAACTATTCGTCCCTGAATCTTATACTTTCAGTAATTTTTTTTAGATTACACAAGTATATAACAAAAACAAAACCAAATACTTTAAACGTAGGGAAAATCATTATGCCAATGTTCATTCCTTAGAAAAAAGGTTCGTTTTTGAAAGAATCTTTGACCATATCGTATTCTTCAATAATTCCACGAAATATTGTTTTTACCGGTAATATATTGTCTATCAAAGCACTTGCTTGTCCGATTTCAAGTTCGCCCTCCGAAATGTTTCCCGCAAACATTCCGAGTTTAGCACGCCCGCGTCCGAGGAGTTGGGCAAGTTCGGCAGATGTTTTCCCTTCGGCTTCTGCAAGTTCAATTTGTTTGGCAAAATCATTTCTTAATAGCCTAACAGGAACTAACTTTTTGAGAACCAAATTTGTATCACCCTCTTGTGCTGAAATTATTGCTTGCTTAAAATTTTCGTGAGCCGAAGACTCCTCCGAAGCAACAAACCGACTGCCGATTTGCACACCGTCTGCACCTAAAATTTGAGCCGCAAGCATGGCTCGTCCGGATGAAATCCCTCCGGCAGCAATCAAAGGTTTGTTTGTTACTTTGCGAACTGCCGGAATAAGCACCATTGTTGTGGATTCTTCACGTCCGTTGTGCCCGCCGGCTTCAAAACCCTCTGCAACAATCGCATCAACTCCGGCAGCCTCTGCTTTCACGGCAAACTTAGAATTTGATACAACATGCGCGACTTTAATGCCGTTTTCATGCAAAAAATGTGTCCACGATTTTGGGTTTCCGGCAGAAGTAAAAACGATTCCAACCCCTTCGTCCACAATTATTTGCATAATTTCATCAATATTCGGATATAGCAAGGGTACGTTTACTCCGAAAGGTTTGTCGGTTGCCGATTTTGTTTTACGAATTTGTTCACGCAACACATCCGGATACATAGACCCCGCACCGATAAGTCCGAGTCCGCCTGCATTGCTCACTGCTGACACCAATTGCCAACCCGAGCACCAAATCATACCACCCTGAATAACAGGATATTGTATTCCGAATAGTTCGCAAATTTTGTTCATTTTTTGACAATTATTTAATTACAATAGATTTCAGAACAACGTTAAACAATAAACCAAGAACTATAAACTTGCTTTAACTTATTCCGCGTTTGAATTTTATTAATTCATAAGCTTCGGTGTATTCCCGGAATTTATCAGAAATAGTTTTGATTTCCGGCTCTGATTTGTTGATATGTTTATCGGGGTGCCATTTCTTTATTATTTTTCTGTATGCGGATTTTATTTCATCTGCGCTTGAATACTCGCTTACATTCAGCAAGTTATAGGCTTTTTCCAAACGATAATCCGAATTTCCGAAAAAGAAGGCACGAGCTTGTTCTTCTGCATATTTTTTAGCATCTTCCTCAGCCTTTTTTTGTGCAAAATACGATTCTTTCATTTCAAAGTAAGCGATTTTTACATTTAATAATTCTGCAATATACAGCATTGCTTGTTCGGTTTCCGGGTTGAAAGTTAGGTGTTTATCTGTGTAAGCGACCATAAATTCAAGCAGAGATATGCGATAGTCTGCATACTTTGCGAATCCGTTGAGCACACCTGCATGAAGTTTCGGGTTTATTTTTGTTCGTGCAATACTCCGAAGACGACTTCTGATTTTCGTATGGTGTAATTTTGTATCTAATTGTCTATAAATGAGAAAATAATGATTGTTAGAAAAATCCGAAATATGTAATGCTTGTTTTAAAAAATAGAAAAAAATATAAGCAGATGCTTCCCCGCATGCTTGCTTTACATACGACATATCGGTCATGGCAGAATCAATTGCTGAAACATCTTTTTTGGAAATAAAACCTCCGAGCGTAACAAGTACGGCCAAAAGTATTAAAAATATATCTGAGATTTCCATATCAGCTCAAATAATTTACATTTTACTCTACTCATTTGCCAAATTGATAATATGACATGCCGCAAGTGCTGCGGTTTCAGTACGTAATCGGGCAGGCGAGAGGCTGATTTCCAGAAAGCCGAACCGTTTTGCAAGTTCGATTTCCTTGTGCGAAAAATCACCTTCGGGTCCGATTAAAACCAAAACATTTTCAGCTTTTTGACACAGATTTTTGAGATGCGGTTTTTCTCCTTCGTAACAATGAGCAATAAATTTTTGCCCTTGAAAATTTGACTTTTGTAAAAACGTAGATAATGGCATAAGTTCTGATATATCAGGAAGATATGCTTTGTAGGATTGTTTAATGGCTGATATTGCGATTGCCCTGCTGCGTTCTGATTTAAGTTGTTTACGTTCAGAGAAATCGCACAAAATCGGCGAGATTTGCTCAATTCCGAGTTCGGTAGCTTTCTCGATAAACCATTCAAAACGGTCGGTATGTTTTGTGGGGGCAACGGCAAGATGTACAGAAAAATTGCGTTTTCCGTATTGCTCCTTTTTAGACAAAATTTGCACGGAGCACCATTTTTTCCCGACTTCAAACAATTCTGCTTGATACAAACCGCCCTTTCCGTCAATAAGTTGCACCATGTCACCAACATTGAGGCGTAATACCTGTACAGCATGTCTCGCTTCTTCATCGGGCAAACGATATTGGTCTGAATTGATATCCGGGCAATAAAACAATTTCACTATTAAATCAAATTTGATATGCAAAGATAAATTTTTTTATCAATATTCACAATCTCAGAGAAATTTGCATTTTTTATGTGATTTCCGGAATTATCAATATATTTTGAAACAAACGATGCTGTTTTTCGTAAAAAGTGTATCTTTGATGATGATTTTTGCTATAATTTTATACACCGGTTTTATTACTATGTAAATACATCTTTGAGTCCGGTCTAAAAAGCCGTCAAAAACGAAGAGCTAAAATACAACTATTTGATTACTAATGTTTTATGAAATGCAATTTAAAAATACAACTATCTGATAAACAATGAATTGTGAATTTCAATATACTTTTACGACCTTTTTAGACCGGACTCATCTATTGATATTGCCGGGTCATGGTGCTGTGTGAAATTTTCAACCGGATGATTTATGTATTCAACCTGTTGATTTCTAT
>DYOJ01000359.1 GCA_020720705.1 Acetofilamentum sp. | reverse complement strand
AATTATTTATGATTCAAAGATTTTAAATTTACTGAGCCATCTGTTTTTTCGTTCCAAAATAAAAAATTCTATGACTGCGAAAATTAGTGCGAGCCACACAAAGTAGATATAATAATCGTCATAAGCGGCAACCTCCATTTTCACTTTTGATTTTGTGGTCTCCGATAATTTATCGGCAATTTTTGAAAGTCCGGCTTCGATGTTATTTCCCGATTCGTATATTCCGTTTCCGGCAACTGCAATTTCTTTCAATAAACTTTCGTTTAATTTTGTAAGCACATTATTTCCGGCTTTGTCCTTTTTGTATCCGCCCGTTTTTGAATCTCGAATGGTTACGGCATGCGGCAGTCCCATTCCGATTGTAGATACACTAATACCTTGTTTATTAGCGTCTTGTGCTGCTTCTACAGCTTCTGCTTCATGGTCTTCGCCATCGGTTATCAAAATCAAAACTTTGCCGGTTTCGGTTTCGGGGTTAAATGAGTTTTTCCCGTGTTCAATCGCAACTTTCAAATTGGTTCCTTGGACAGGGACTGATTCTGTTGAAACAGCTTCCAGATACAGTTCCGCTCCGGAGTAGTCGCTCGTGAGGGGAATTTGGGTATAGGCTTCGCCGCCAAAAATGATTAAGCCGATTTTGTCGTCTTTGGTTTTTTGTAACAATCTGACTATGGCTTGTTTAGCACGTTCCAATCGGTTTGGTTTAATATCTTCGGCAAGCATACTGTTGGATACATCCAATGCAATAATTATTTCGGCACTTTCTCGTTCGGTTTCTTCGGTACGTGCGCCATATTGCGGACGTGCTACGGCAATAATTAAACATCCGAGTATAAATGCTAATATGCTGAATTTCATCCAATTACGAAAACGTGAGGCTTCGGGCATCAATCTTTCAAGCAGATTGAGGTCTCCGAACTTTTCAAGTGCTTTACGTTTAAGATATTGCACGATAAAAAATATACCGAACATTACGGGTATCAATATTAAAAAATAGAGATATTCCGAATTTTCGTATTGAAACAGTTTTATGGAATCTTCACCGTTCATGGTTTTATAATATATTTATTATCAGATACTTACAATTTATCAATTTAAGGTAAACTACGGAAAACCGATAGTCGTAAAATGATTTCGAGTAACATAAAAATTCCTGAAAGTAGTGCAAAAATAAAATACTCGTCTTTTTTCAAATTGAATTCTTTAACCAAAATTTTTGATTTTTCGAGTTTGTCAATATCTGCATAAATTTGTGTGAGTTCTTTATTTCCGGTAGCTCTAAAATATTTTCCGCCGGTTTTTTCAGCAATTTTCGTAAGTGTACCTTCATCAATACGAACTTCCATATTTTTGTAATATATCTGACCGAAAGGGTCTTGAACAGGGTAGGGTGCCATACCGTTTCGCCCGACACCGATTGTGTACACTCTGATTCCGAATTTTGAAGCCAAGTCGGCAGAGGTCAGCGGGTCAATTTCGCCGGCATTATTTTCGCCGTCCGTAAGCAAAATCACAACTTTGCTTTTTGCTTTGCTTTGTGTAAGTCGTTCTACGGCATTCGCTAAGCCCATGCCTATGGCGGTTCCGTCTTCAATTAAGCCTTGTTTAATTCCCGAAAGCATATTTATAACTTGTTTCCTGTCAGAGGTTAAGGGGCATTGTGTAAAACTTTCGCCGGAAAATACGACCAATCCGATTTGGTCGTTTTCACGTCCGGAAACAAATTTTGTAGCAATCTGTTTCGAGGCATCCAATCTGTTGGGCACAAAATCACGCGCAAGCATGCTGCTCGAAATATCAAGTGCAATGACAATATCAATGCCTTCTATTTCGGTTTCAGGTGGTAAGTTGTTGATTGACTGTGGTTTTGCGAGTATCGCTACAAGTGAGCTGATCATCAAAATTCTCAATAAAAACAAGGAGTGCCTGAATATTTTTTTTAGCGTTGTGCGTCCTTGCTTAAAACTGTCAATGCTTGATATCGTGAGTGTTGCTTGCGAATTTCGCTTTTTAAACACATACCAAAGTGAAATTATCGGCAAAATAACTGCCAGCAACCAAAAATATTCCGGATTTTGAAAATAAATACCATTCATACGTTTTGCGAAAAGATTTAGTTATTTGTCCGATGAATTTCCCGGCGGGGTTTGATTGTCTGATTCTGCAGAGGCATCATCGGCAGGTTTTGTCAGCCTGATAAATTCATAAGCTTGTTGTAGGGCTAAATCGTTTTCGTGTGCCAAAGGTTTCAATTTTGCGAATTTGACTAAATCTGCCAAAGGGAAGATATTGTCTAACAGTAATTTAGCGTCTTTGTTCATCGGTGCTCGTCTTACTGATTGTAAAATCTCGTCGGCAGTATATTCCATAGCGGGAATAGAAAATTGTAGTTCGAGATATTGTCTCAATATTTCGGTCAATTCGGTGTGATATTCTTTATATTTGTCTTGCTGCCAGAGGTTTTTCGCCTTCAATTCGGCTAATTTTTCTGTTGCAATGATGTGCGGAGGAATTTTCGGAATAGGTTTTTCGTCTGTCGGCATGTTTTTTTTACGTTTTTTGAGCAAAAATATTACAAGTAAAATGATGACTGAAATACCGGCAGCTATTAAAACTAAAGTTCCGTAAAGAAACCAAAACTCTGCAAAACTCCAAGGCGTATCTTCCTGATTCTTAATATCTAACAAAGGTATAGCTTGTGTAGTATCAATGCGAGCAATCATAGCACTGTCCGGCTGCAGATAGCCGACTTTTAATATCAGCGGGTTGGTTTTTAGGGTATCGTTGTCCACAACAAACGAAAACGGGCTTATATTAAAAACCGAATCTTCAAAACTTGTTATCGTGTAGCTTTGCACCAACTCGCCATAAGCGGAAGTATCAGTCGGATAACGTTCTATAATCTCAATGCCGTCTGTTATTTTGTCATCCAATTGCGGAAAAATAATTTCTTTACCGATTTTCGGATTTATACTGAATGTGAGTTTTATTTGGTCGCCGACATAAATTTGAGTTGTATCCAACTGTGCTTTTTGTGCCTGACCTGTGAATTGCAAATGAATTAATAAACTTATTATCAATATTTTAACAAACTTTATTGGACTCATATTTTGACTTCTTTTTCTTGATAAACTTATTGATTTATTGCTGTTGTTTGTGAAAATGAATTGTATTTTATGCAGGTATCATATTCTTTAAAGTATTCAGTTTAAGGTTTATAGTTGAGGGTAAATTTTGTTTTAAATAATTGACAAATAGTTACTTATGTTAGTTTGTTCTCAAAATTTATTCACGATAAGTGTATCTATTTCTTAAGATAAAGGATTTTTCATAACTGTTTGTTTTAGGCTGTTAAATGTTAGAGGTATTTACTTGTTTTTCATTTCGTTATACAGTTTATCAATTGTTTCCATTGATAAATCAGTAGATTTTTGAACAGCATCTTTTTCAATATTCAAATTTATTAATTTCTTAGCTATTTCAATTGCTTTATTATCAGAAGCAATTTCAACGGCTTTTTCAACGGCTTTTTCAACGGCTTTTTCAACTGCTAATTCTATTTCGCCTCTTTCGTCTTGTTCTCGCATTTGGGCATAATCATAGT
>DYOJ01000358.1 GCA_020720705.1 Acetofilamentum sp. | reverse complement strand
AAATATCAATATATTACCTACGAAACGAAATCTCAGACGGCATATATTACACTCAACCGTCCGGAGAAGCGAAATGCACTTAACGGCACGCTGGTTGCTGAACTTACGGATGCTCTTTGGAGGGCAAAAATCAACAAACAGTTGCGCGTAGTTGTGCTCAAAGCAAGCGGAACGGCATTTTGTGCGGGCGCAGATTTGGAATACCTCCAAAGTTTGCAAACAAATACTTTTGACGAAAATTTGGCAGATTCAACTGCACTGAAGTCTATGTTTCAGGCAATTTACGAACATCCGCTTATCGTTATCGCTCAAGTTCATGGTCACGCAATTGCAGGCGGAGCCGGGCTTGCGGCAGTTTGCGATTTTGTTTTTGCTGTTCCGGAAGCAAAATTCGGATTCACGGAGGTCGGTATTGGATTTATTCCTGCGCTTGTCAGTATTTTTTTACTCCGAAAAAGCGGCGAGACAAAAGCTAAAGAACTGTTACTGACCGGAAAATTAATCACAGCCGAAGAAGCAAAAGAATACGGCATTGTCAATTTTATCGAACCTGAAGTTTCCTTGTCAAAGGTCGTGAACGAGTTTGCAGAACAACTTTGCAAAACAACTTCAAAACAAGCCGTAAGTCTGACCAAAAGCCTGATTAACAAAGTGCAAGGGCTTGATTATTTGTCGGCACTCTCGTATGCCGCAAAACAAAACGCTGAAGCTCGAGCCACGGAAGACTGTCAAAAAGGTATTGCAGCATTTTTGAACAAAGCAAAACCGGATTGGAAGCCCGATGAAACGACTTAGATACTGCGCATTAAATATTAGTATTCAAGAGTCTACTCCGAAAAGTGTTTTTAGCCGCTAAGCGGTTTTGTAAGTATTTGAATATCAAATTATTGTTTTTCTATTAATAACAGCTAAGCGGCTTATCGGAGTGGTCTCATTCATTTTATTATGATATCTTTACGATAAAAATATGACATCTCGAATTTCCTATACTCAGTTTTTGTAAGAAAACTCGTAACACATTGAAATATTTAATCTTACAGAGATATTTCAATTTGAATGTACGAAGAAATTCGGTTGAAATACAGGGGAAATTCCATTGAAACTAAAAAAAAAATGAATGAATATTTTTTGACTCTTGATTGACCACTAATTGACATAATATCCGATTGAAAAAATGACTTTAACATACATGATATCAACTTTATACTCGTTTTTTACAAATACTGCTTTCGAAGTATTTTAATAAGCAACGGCATTGCAAATCCAAAATTATTATTAACTTTGAGCGTTTAATAAATTTCAAAAATGATAAAATCCATGACCGGCTTCGGACGCGCCGAACGAATGTTAAATGATAAAAAAATAAGTGTAGAAATAAAAGCACTTAACGGAAAACAATACAGCCTGTTAACAAAATTTCCGGACTATTACGGCGAAAAAGAAATAGAAATCAGAAATATTATCACCGAAAAAATAATAAACGGAAAAGTTAATTTGGTGGTTAAGGTCGAAGGAGAAGCAGACGAAACCGTTAAAATAAACGAAGAACTTGCGAAACGCTATTATGCCCGCTTGAGTGCAATGATGCGAACCTTCGGACACGAACCACAAAGTGAACAGATATTCCAAATTATTTTGCGGATTCCGGATGTTTATACAACATCAAATCAACAACTTAGCGATGATGAATGGGAAACTGCCAAAGTTTGTATGACAGACGCCGCCGAGCTTTGCGATAGATTTAGGATAGAAGAAGGAAAAATGCTCGAAACAGATATTTTGCAAAAAATTACCCAAATTAAAGATTTACTTAACACTATTGAACCTTTTGAAAATGAAAGAAATGCACAAGCGGAAGTTCGGCTTCGACAAAAAGTTCAGGACTATTTAACAAACGAAGAAGGCAAAAATCGTTTTGAACAAGAATTAATCTATTTTTTAGATAAATTTGATATCAACGAAGAGAAAACTCGTCTTGAAAAACATCTCGAATATTTTACCGAAACGGTTAATATGCCTGATTCACAAGGCAATAAACTGAATTTCATTGCCCAAGAAATCGGACGTGAAATAAATACCATCGGGTCGAAAGCAAATCATGCAGAAATACAAAAAATAGTTGTGCAAATGAAAGATGCACTCGGTAAAATTAAAGAACAAACCCTCAATATTTTGTAATTAAAACCTGAATTCTATGTTGCTTCGTATCTCTGCAATTACCTTATTTACAATCACATTGATTGCGACTGCTTGTTTCCGGACAAGTCTCACAACCAATACTTCAGCTGTTGTTCCAGCGCCTGAATACAATCCGAATTCCAGCGGTTTACATCCCGAATATCGAATTATTCATGAGCAAAATAATAAAACCAAGTTATATTTCAGACTACCGACCTCCGAATTGATTTACCTCAAAACAGACAATAAGCAACAAGCTCAACTCATTGCATATTACGAAATTATACCTTCAATCCAAACCCCGGTCTTATCCGACAGTGCTTTTACTCGACTGAATTTAACAAAAATTCCGAAACAAACCGACATGATTGCTTTTCTGGAAATCAAACCTACGGAGTATCAGACTTATTGGCTAAAAATTAAATTGGAAGATAAATATAGTCGTCGAACTTCAGTATCGTATGTAAAAGTTGATACAAAAACCAAAGACAATTCGCAATTCTATTTTGCACTGAACTATAAAACAAAACGCCCGTATCTCAAAGACTATATGTCTGAAAAAGACAGTGTTATCATTCAATATTTTAACAAATCTGTTAATCATTTGGTTGTTAAATACTACGATACAAACTTTGGAGTTTCATTGCCGCCGTTCACAGAGCTAAGCCCACGGCACAGCAAAATATTACCCGACAGTGTTTTTCAAATTACTTGTGCGCACGGTGCCGCCGTATTTTACCCTCATGCGCGCGGATTGTATCGCATCCAAGCAGACACGGCAGAAAATAAAGGCTTGACGATAGTGCTGTTTGACAATCATTATCCAAATTTCAGGACATCGGAACAATTGGTAAATGGCTTGCAATATATTACCTCCGACGCTGAAAATATGGTTATGAACCAATCAACGAACAAAAAATTAGCCGTGGATAATTTTTGGCTCAAAACAACCAACGATACCGAGCGCGCTCGCGAATTATTGAAAATTTGGTATTTGCGTGCGCAATATGCAAACTATTATTTTCCGTCCTACAAAGAGGGCTGGAAAACTGACAGAGGTATGATATACATGGTATTCGGTCCGCCGCAAGTTGTTGAATTTTCCGAAACCGGTGAACGCTGGACTTATACCGAGAAAGCTGATTTTCAACCAATTCATTTTATATTTAAACGAAACGACAGCAATGTTTCCGACCAAGATTTAACCCTCGTACGCGACAACAGCTACCAATCATTTTGGTACGAAGCTGTTGAAACTTGGCGACAAGGCATCGTTTACCATTATTCGCCATAAGAAGTAATGAGACAATTTGAAAATGAGACAATTTTATAGTTATACCAAACCGCTGTAAAGATTAAGATTTTATTTCTGCGCATATCAGGTGTTTTCACCTGATATTTAAGGCTTTGAGGTGAAAACACCTCAAA
>DYOJ01000357.1 GCA_020720705.1 Acetofilamentum sp. | reverse complement strand
GATGTAAATGTTATTTCTTTACGAATACTTAGCGTGGACGCTAAACGCAAATAGAAAATGCAATAAGCGTCCACGCTTTTCTTTTGCCGGCATAACTTCGTAAAGTAGAATTAAGAACCTTTCATAAGGTCGCAGACCTTTGAAACGGTTTAATACCAACCGGTTCGATGGTCTTTGACCAATCGAAAGGTTTAAGATTCACGCATAACTAAACGGCATTGATTTGTAATTTATATACTGACAAGGTGTTATTTTGAAAATATGAAACATCCATGTAACACGGATTTCAAATCCGTGTTACTCACAAAACTTCGTTAGATATTAGACTCAAATTGCTCAATTCCGGACCGTAACAATCAATCTTACAATCTGAAAATTTAATTTTTTCAATTTACTATGAGTCAATATCTTACAAAAATTATTAACGGACTATTGATAAGTTACAATTATGAAAATTGGGTAGTGTCGTAAATCCGTTGATTAAAGTTTAGCGTGGACGCTAAACGCATAGTATTTTGTATGTTGCAAGTGCCCACGCTTGCACTTCAACGCATTTAGCCCACTACCGAAAATTCGTAATAATTCGTGAATTAGAGGTCAATTTCGATTTTTCGGAGTGGATTCATTATTAACGGTTTCAAAACTACTGACAAATATCATTGGAAAATAAGATAAATTTCTCTTATTTTGCAAAAAAAATCGGAAATGAAAATCACTGAAGTTCATATAAAATCCATACTGACAAAATCCGAATTATCAAAAGAAGATATTGTTGTTTTATTACAGGCGGACAAAGTTCAACGACAACTCATATACGCAAAATCAGCCGAAATTAAAGAAAAATATATCGGCAAATATACCTATTTTCGGGGCTTAATAGAATTTTCAAACCTTTGTGTAAAAGATTGTTACTATTGCGGAATAAGGCGTTCGAACCGCATGTCGGAGCGATACAATTTATCGGACGAAGAAATACTTTCTGCTGTAGATTTTGCCTACAAAAGTCATTACGGTTCGGTGGTTTTACAGTCCGGCGAGCGTTCGGACACTGCTTTTACCGATAGAATTTCAAACCTGCTCAAAACAATCAAATCGAAATATAATGGAGAATTAGGCATCACTCTTTCGCTCGGAGAACAAAGTTTGGATGTGTATTCCGATTGGGTCGAAAGCGGGGCACATCGTTATTTATTGCGTATTGAAAGCACAAATAAAGACCTCTATTACAAAATTCATCCTCAAGACGAAGGACACAATTACGAAGCACGCATGGAAGCCCTCCGAAATATAAAAAAATCCGGCTTACAAACCGGAACGGGTGTCATGATAGCTTTACCTTATCAAACTTACGAAGACCTTGCAGATGACTTGCTGTTTTTTCGTGATTTTGATGTGGACATGGTCGGCATGGGTCCTTACATTGAACACAGCGAGACTCCCATATTCGGAATCGCTGCCGAACTTATGCCGCTTACCGAGCGTTTCGACTTGACAATGAAGATGATAGCCACTTTAAGAATACTCATGAAAGACATCAATATTGCAGCCGCAACTGCCCTGCAAGCCATTGACCCCATCGGTCGAGAAAAGGCAATTCGTGTCGGTGCAAATATCATTATGCCGAATATTACACCGAGTGAAAATCGAAAAAACTATCAACTTTACGAAAATAAACCATGTATTGACGAAGGCGCTGACGATTGCACCTCATGCATGGAAGCACGCATCCAACTTTCGGGAGACGAAATAGGTTACGGTAAAAAAGGCGATTCTCCTCATTTTTTTAATCGAATAAAGAGTTTATAACTCAACTTCAAATTCTTCAACAATTTTTTTATTGTATGCCTTCCAACCGCCTCTGAAATCACGAGCTGATGCCTGAATATAATTTTCCATTTCTTTTGTATTCAGGTTATCTGCAAGCAACTGATAATCACCGAAATACTTAATACAATAACCCGAATAAAATGTAGCATCCTCGTTATTGTGAACAATAAAATTCGGTTTTTTATTCATTGGCGAGAACAAAATTTTTTTCCCGAAACTTGTCTCTAAACCTTGGCTGCGCCCGAAATTATACCATGGCGTTACGGGTTTTCCGTTATCGCGTTTTGCAAGTTCGTCTTTAACCGAAAGTAAATATTCAAAAGCCAATGGATATTGCAGTGAAAGTTCTGATTCTGAAAGGATTACATGCTTTCCGTTTTGTTTACGAAAGGGAAATATCACATAGGTCAAAATCGGTTCGTTTGCATTTTTCAAAATAGACGCTTTGATTATCGGTTTCAAAATTTCGCGTTCGATTTTGATGCTTCCCCGTAGTTTCGTCTCCGCGATAACAACTTTACTATCAGCACTTAATACAGAAACGATGTATGCTTTATCCATTAAAGTTGTAATACCGACATGAATTTTACAAATATCTTTCAACTTTTTACCTTGCCCGTATTTTTGAGGTTTGGTGCTCAATTGCCAGAATTTTTTATCCTTCAATTCTGAAAAAGAAAACGTAAGTTGCTCAAAATCAGTCAAACTAATTGCATGTCGGTAAACAAATGATTCGTAAGATTTTTTCGAGAACATCGTAATTGCACTGTAGGTTGTAGCATTTTCAAACACTTGAATATCAGCAAAATTTGTAATTTTCAAAAGATTATTTTTACTTACAAACTCTGTACGCAAAGGTTTCGCCGTTTCGGTGTAAAAAAAAGTATTCGGAGAAATAAATGCACATAAACCATTGTCGGACAATAGTTTGAGACTAAGTTCAAAAAAAGCAATGTAAATATCCGTTGAACCTGATTTACAGAAATTATAGTTTGTTTGAATATAATTACGTTGCTCAATATCAAGATGTTGTATTCTGATATACGGCGGATTTCCAACAATGTAGTCAAATTTTCGGACAGAAGATACGTCAGAAATTTTCAATAAAGAATCGCAACGTTGTAAATTCCAAGCAATAGAAAAATCGAAATCTTCTAAAAGTTTGTCTAAGTTTGATTTACACAACGATAAAGCATCGGCATCTGTATCCCAACCATAAATTACAGATAGATTGTGTTTTAAATTTTGTTTCGGAGAATATTCTATGATTCGTTTTGCAACTTGAACTAAAAAACGACCGTCTCCGCACGCGGGGTCTAAAATCGTTTTTCCGAGACAATTAACGCCGGAGAACCCGATGTCATCCAAAATCATAGCAACAATAAAATCAGGTGTATAAATTTTGCCGTTCAATTTTGTTCCGGAAAATATTTTAGTAAGTGAAGCCATTTTTTTTAAGTCAATTGAAACAATTGCAATTCTTTAGCGTACGACGAATGATAAACTGCTCCGGTGAGGCTTTGGTATCTAAACAGCACTTTCGTATCAACCGGTAAAAGTATCAAAGTTCCAAAAGCCTCAATGTAGGCAAAATTGAAAGTTAAGTGCTTTTTTATCATTTAGTTACAGTTTTTTGATTTCATCAATTGGCAATCTCGTTTTTTTATGAATTACTTCAATCGGAACACCATTTTCTTTCAATGTTTTTGCTAAATTAATTATTACTTTGTCTTTATCTTCCAAGGCTTTGTCTTTATCTTCCAAGGCTTTGTCTTTATC
>DYOJ01000356.1 GCA_020720705.1 Acetofilamentum sp. | reverse complement strand
TTACACGTTTTCTTACAACCACTAAATACTAACTACTCAATACTCACTACTCATTACTTATCTCGTTACAAATTATATTTTCCGAAACTAAAAAAAGCGGTTGCGCTACAAATCTCGTTTCACAACCGCAAATGCTAAACATCTGTCGTTATGCTTAGGCTTCGATACGTTTTACCGCCGAAGCAAATAAACCTCGTCGTCCTTCGGCAACTTCAAATTCGACTTCTTCGCCTTCTTCAAGCACCTCGTAGTCTTCTCCGAGTATCCCGGTATAATGCACAAATAAATCGTTGCCTTCTTCCGTTTGGATAAATCCGAAGCCCTTTTGCGGGTCAAACCATTTTACTCTTCCTTTCATAAGTGAAATCCTTTGTTTAATAAAAATACAATTCTACATTACGCTTTACAGCATCGCAAAGGTAGTAAAAATCAGAATATAATGTATTTTTTTTACAAAATATGAATTTTATGTTGTAAGGCTAAACTCCGGCGGAGTTGATAGATAATTGATTTTTATCAAATTCAAATTCAAAAGTACCGCCAAAATATGATGAGATTTAGCTCGTGAAATACCGGCATATTTACAAAATTTTCTGTCCGTAATAGTCTTATTTTCTGATAAGTAACTAAGAATAAATTTCTCGGCAGATGTAAAGGCTAAAGCATTTGACTTATCCGTTTTTATTGATGTCAAAGCTTTAAAATGTGCCGGATGTGCTACTCTGTTTTGGTCATTAATTCGGATGAACGCCTTGTCGTAATTTTTCTCATCAGGTGCCAGATGTGGTTTCTGTGAGCTTTCCGGAACATCAATTTCGAGCACAACCTTGCCGTTTACAATGTGTTTTTTAGCCCTAAACATGACTTCCGGTTTTGTATGAATCGTTGCTGCGGCTTCAATCATGTGATACTCTTCGTCGCTTTTTACACCGATAACCACGCCGTTATCTTTAACCCCGATAAGTAATTTCCCGCCCGTTGTGTTCGCAAAAGCCGAAAGCGTACGGGCTATTTTTTTTGAATCCGTAACAGCAAATTTGAAATCCTGATGCACATGCTCGCCTTGTGCTATCAGTTTCAAAATCGGATGTGTCGGAGGGGCAACGGACATGATTCGGCTCTTGGAAACTTTTTCCGCAAAAATACATTTTTTTCGACTAATTTTGCATATATATTTCAACCTCAAAAAAATGAACGAAAATTTCATCGAAAATCAACGCGCAATTTTGCTTGATTTATCCACAGCCGTCATGCCTTTCGGAAAATATAAGGGGCGAAAAATACACGAACTTCCGGAGCCTTATTTGGTTTGGTTTTCAAATCAAGGGTTCCCGCCGGGAAAACTCGGAGAACAATTAGCTTTAATGTACGAATTGAAAATCAATGGCTTAGAATATCTAATTAAAAAAATTGCTAAACTGTAATTGTTCACTGATAACTGAAAACGATTATGAAGGTTAAACGAATTATTCAAGATACTGTTTTGGCTTTACTGGGCATTACAACTGCAAGCATCGGACTTAAGGCATTTTTGTTGCCCAACGGATTTTTAGATGGCGGAGTAACAGGTGTATCGCTTCTTACTAACCGTTTGACAGAGTTAGATTTATCACTGCTTATTTTAATTATCAATTTACCGTTTGTGGCATTGGGTTTTCGGCATATTTCAAAAATATTTGCCTTAAAATCACTTATCACCATTATCGGCTTGGCTGTAGCTGTGCACTTTGTTGAAATAGAACCGATTACATCAGATAAATTATTGATAGCCGTATTCGGCGGATTGTTTTTGGGTGCCGGCATCGGCTTTGCTGTTCGTGGAGGAACTGTCATTGACGGAACAGAAATTTTGGCAATTTACATCAGCAAAAAAATACGAACAACAATCGGTACTGTTATCCTGATGTTTAATGTAGTTTTGTTTCTGATTGCTGCGTTGTTGGTAAATGTAGAAGTGGCATTATATTCTATTTTGACATACATAACAGCATCAAAAACAGCAGATTATATTATTCACGGTATCGAAGAGTATATTGGTTTTACGATAATTTCGGAAAAAAACGAACAAATACGGAAGGCGATTACGGAAGAAATGGGCTACGGAGCAACTGTTTATTTGGGAAAACGCGGTTTTCGTAAAAATGCAGATGCCGACCCAAGTATCGAAATTTTACACACAGTGGTTACTCGATTGGAAATTAACCGGTTGCACGCCATTATTGACAAAATTGACGAAACTGCATTTATTATAGAATATCCGATTAACGATGCCAAAGGAGGTATCATTAAAAAGAAGATAATGCACTGATGAGCAGTCTTTGTTCTATGCTTTTTTTTGTGCTTTGTTGTAACACGCACGGCAGAGCGGTTCGTAACTGTCTTTTTCTCCGAGTAAAACAAGGTCTTCACTCGCAGCAAGCCTATGCGAGTAGTGCGCAAGTGCTCCGCAACGCATACAAATAGCGTGAACTTTTGTAACATATTCGGCAATGCTGAACAAGTTTGGAATAGGTCCGAAGGGTTTACCCGCAAAGTCCATATCCAAACCTGCGATTACCACCCTTACTCCTTGATTTGCAAGGATGTTTGCAACATCAATCAACTCATCTCCAAAGAATTGCGCCTCATCTATCCCGACAACTTCATAGCCGTTTATCAGGTCGAGAATCTCGCGTGCATTTGCAACAGGTGTTGAATCTATTGAATTTGAATCATGCGAAACCACCGAAGTCTCCGAATAGCGTGTATCTATTTTCGGTTTGAAAATTTGTGTGCGCTGTTGTGCTATTTTCGCTCGGCGCAAGCGGCGAATAAGCTCTTCTGTTTTGCCTGAAAACATAGAACCGGCAATAACTTCAATGTAACCGGTACTCTTATCTTGATTTTCTAAAAACATGTGTGTTTCTATTTTGTAACATTTCCAAATTTGCCTATAGTCTTGAATATGCGTATAGTGCTTAATATCTTTATTTTATGTAAAAAAAGCACTCCCAACTCCTAACTACTTAATTTTTGTCTTCGCGGACAATTTTGACTTTTCGCAGCGGTTTCAAAGATAAACATTTTACACTTTATGTATCATTGACATTCTTAAATAAATCTGAGATTCAAATCTAAAACTTGTTCATACTTTTATTTTATCAAGAATTTTTTGCTTAAATAATACGATAATTTTTTTTTAAGATATTGATTAATTGACAATTAAAAATATAATATTATAAAATATGATAATAGATTGTAACTTATTGTAAATGAGTATAATGAGTCTCATGCTAAACCTCTAAATTATAAAGTCTATACTATCATCCGTGATAAGTTGAGTTTTCGATATACAGTAATTGACTGACAATCTATGACTTGAAACGATTTTAACTGACAACTATAAACTGTAAACAGTATAACGGAGTATTGACGTTTCAAAACCTGTGGAAATATATTGTTAAACATATAAATATCGCCTGTATTATCTTTTCATCAATAAGAATTTTTATAAAATGTCGGATGAATAAAATAACTGTTTTTAAACTTATATATATCGAATGACATTTTTTTATGCGAAAATAAATAGTGCATGTAAGAAAACTCATAAATCACACAAAAACAAGCACTTAGATTA
>DYOJ01000355.1 GCA_020720705.1 Acetofilamentum sp. | reverse complement strand
TACTGACCTGCATTCGTCCGTAGGACAATGTAGCGTCATTTCAAAATTGACGCGAGACTATATCAATCTTCTCTAAATGTCTTCTGACACCGTTTCGCTATTCAAATCTGCGTTTGAGTTGTAAAAATGTCTCTTGTTCTAAATCTTTGTCCAAACCTGCTTGTACAGATTCTTTAGTTGAATTGTTCACAAAAGTGAGGAAAGAATTTTCGTTAAACATATAAAAAACTGTGTTGATTTTCTTTGTATTAACATTATACACATGCACTTTGGAAAAAGCGTAGCCTGAATTATAATTTTTGTCGTCCAACACTTTGGCTTGTTTTATTAAGCGCATTTCAATACCCAAGATATACTTACATTTTGCAAGACGGCGCATAAGTTGTTCTGTTTCCGCTGCATTATTGTCTCGAGACTCCTCGCTTTCCCAGCTTGACGGTTTTGCGATTCCGTCATTCCATGTATTTGTTGTGAGCTTTTCTAAAATTCTCCATACCAACATCTTATCATAATACCAAACGAAATTTACGAGGTTTTCTTTGCTGTCATCCAACGCCTCGGGACTAAGAAACATTAAAATTGCATTTTCATTAAATTTGATTGGCGGATTTAAGTTGTTTATAGCTTCGGATACACAGACAATACTATCGTAATGTGTTGATATTAAGTTGAATATTTCTAACTCTCTACCGGTTATTTTTGTGCTGTCCGTAAGCGGTTCCTGCGGATTCACGATTGAATCAAGAGCCGACATTCCGTCAAAAAATGTCAATAACTGTGGCTGAATCTGCTCGGTAAGCTCATCAAGTTTTTTTAGACGTTCGGCTGTTTTGCGTTCTTCTTCGGACATGCACCCGTTGCTGAACGAAATCAGGATAATAATCAGTATCAGATTTGTAACAATTTTAAAATGTTGAAAAATTGAATTTGACATCATAATTTGAAAGTTTGAAAATTTGAAAATAAAATATACTGTTCACGGTTTAATGTTTATTGTTTATTGTTTATTGTTTATTGTTTATTGTTTAATGTTTAATGTTTAATGTTTAATGTTACGTATTAACGTAATTATTTGGCAAAGAGAATATTACAAATTTTCAAACAGTTGGTTATTCGGTGATTTGTTTAATTGTTTAAAAAAAGTCTGAGAACCGGACTATTTAGTTGAACTTTAAACGAATAAACGATTAAACGATTAAACATATAACCAAAATGAATCTTAAATACTGAAAATAAACAAATTATAATAATATCTTATTTCGAACTCAGGTTATTTAATTAAAAATTAGCATATTGACTGCTTTAAATTTAATCTTTAACCCGTTTTTAGTATAGTTCAGAAATTTTCTGAAATTCGTATATTTTTCTTGGTTCGACAAACAATAGTCCGGCAATATTTTGTGTAAGGTGTTGATTTATTATAAATTAGATAAGAAAACATTTCAGCTTAGAAAATTAATTGTAACTTATTGTAATTAAGCAATTTATATCTAATAATAAATTCTGAATTCAAATTCTGACGAAGTATTATATTTTACCGAAACAAAATATTACCTTTGCTGAAGTTATGACAAAGTTTCGCACACCCGACATTGAGGTTTACTGCGGAACAAAATTAGACAATATGTCCGAAAAAAAATACATCCTTGCATTAGACCAAGGAACAAGCAGCTCGAGAGCAATTTTGTTTGACAAAGATAAAACACCCGTAGCAATTGCTCAAAAAGAAATTCAGCAACATTATCCGCAAACCGAATGGGTTGAGCACAATCCGATTGATTTGTGGGAGTCGCAGCTCGAAGTTGCACGCCATGCTATGGCAAAAGCCGGAGTGAAAGCCTCCGAAATTGCAGCTATCGGAATTACAAACCAAAGAGAAACAACCATTTTGTGGGACAAAACCACCGGGATACCCGTCTATAACGCTATAGTTTGGCAAGACGGACGCACACGAACGTTTTGCGAATCGCTACGCTTGCAAGCTTACGACGAACGTATCAAACATAAAACAGGCTTGCCTGTTGATACCTATTTTTCAGCCACCAAAATTAGGTGGATATTACACAATGTACCCAAAGCAAAGCGGTTAGCCGACGAAGATAAATTACTTTTCGGAACGGTGGACACATGGTTACTATGGAATCTGACCGGAGGCGCATTGCATTTGACCGACTATTCCAATGCCTCGCGCACCTTGCTTTTCAACATCCGAAAACACACGTGGGACGGAGCTTTACTGGATTTATTTGAAATTCCGCCGTCCGTTCTGCCGCAAATTACCGACTCATCAAAACTCTACGGCTACACCTTGCCCGAACTTTTCGGTGAACCCATAGCGATAGCCGGCATGGCAGGCGACCAGCAAGCAGCCCTGTTCGGACAGAGGTGTTTCTCACCCGGCGAAGCCAAAAACACGTACGGAACAGGCTGTTTTATGCTGATGAATACCGGAAACTCGCCCGTTGAATCGAACTCCGGATTGCTGACCACCGTGGCGTGGGGTTTAGACGGAAACATCACCTACGCGCTCGAAGGCAGTGTGTTTATTGCCGGCGCTGCCATAAAATGGTTACGAGACGGTTTGAAAATCATAAACTCTGCCGTTGAAACCGAATCACTTGCCCAACATGTGGATTCAACCGAAGGCGTGTACTTTGTGCCGGCATTTTCAGGTTTAGGTACCCCCTATTGGGATATGTCAGCCAAAGGAATTATTACCGGACTGACTCAAGGCGCAAATGAAAAACACATCGTCCGCGCGGCTTTGGAAGCACTCGCCTATCAGACCAAAGACGTGTTGGATGCCATGACTTTAGATTCACTCATTGAACTCAAAGAACTGAATGTGGACGGGGGCGCATCGGCAAATAATTTCTTAATGCAATTTCAAGCGGATATTTTGAATACCAATGTGATAAGACCTCAAATTATCGAAACCACTGCTCTGGGAACTGCATTACTTGCCGGCTTGGCTGTTGGGTTTTGGTCTTATGAAGAAATTTATGAAACGAGACGAATTGACAGAATTTTTGTCCCCGATATGCAGGATACCCTCCGTCAAACACTCTACGATGGATGGAAAGATGCCCTTAGAAGAAGTATGACCCCAAAAAAATAACCATGGCTAAGGATAAACAAGCACTTGTCTATGCCTTGTCGGCTATCGTGCTATGGTCCACCGTTGCAACGGCGTTTAAAATAGCTTTGGAATATGTTAATTTTGCACAACTTGTATTTTTCGCTTCCGGAATATCGGTAGTCATTTTTTTTATTGCGGCGATCATTGAACGAAACTCAAAATTACTATTTAGTCTTTGTAAGAAAACTCATAACACATTGTAATTCTTAATGTTATACAGATATTTCAAATGAATGATTTGAGAAATTCTGTAGAAACACAGTTGAAATTCGATTGAAACTAAAAAAAACTATGAATGACTACTTAGTTCTTGTAAGAAAACTCATAACACATTGAAGTTATTTATGTTATAGGAATATTTCGACTTGAATGTTTTATAAAATTCGGTAGAAATTCGATTGAAATTCGATTGAAACTAAATAAAAAATTACGAATGACTACTTATATTAAACCGAATAATTAAGATTACATAATTTGATGATTATATCATTTGGTT
>DYOJ01000354.1 GCA_020720705.1 Acetofilamentum sp. | reverse complement strand
GCTAAACTATTCTAAGCACAAACTTTGCCGAAATCTTTAACTTCGTAAAGTCGAATTATTCATCACGTTTTTACTTTTCGTACAAATGCTAAATATATTGCTGTAAATGAGATTTTTTTTATAATTTTATGCAACTTTTTTAAAAACAATTATCAATAGTTAAGTAACTCAGAATGCAAGTAAACGACCGAACAATTGCTGACTGTCGAAAGCAACAACCGGAAGCACAAAAAGCTGTTTATACAGCCTTTGCGCCGATGGTTTTGGCTGTTTGCCGGCGATACATACACGACAGAGAATCTGCCGAAGATGTAATGCAAGAGACTTTTGTTACGGTGTTTACAAAAATTGAGCAATATAAAGGCTCCGGAGCATTTGAAGGTTGGGTAAGGAAAATTGCGGTAAACTTGTCGCTGATGTATTTGCGGAAACACAAATATATGAATGAACTCGACGAACAAACCACAGATTATATTGACGAAAGCGTTGATGACATAATACTTTCTGCCGAACGAGCACTGATAGAGCGGGCTGATTTTAGTTCGGATGATATTATCGGATTTGTTGCCGAATTACCCGCCGGATACAGAGCCGTATTTAACTTGTTTGTCGTTGAAGATATGAAACACAAAGAAATATCTAAGTTACTGAATATTAGTGAAGGAACGTCAAAGTCGCAATTTTTAAGGGCGCGGACAAAATTTCAAACCATCTTATTGCGAAAAGCAAAGGAAAAATTAGGAATACATGAACAAATTTAATCGTAGATATTAGGTATGAAACCTGAACAAACATATATAGAATCCTATGTTGCTAAACTCACTAAAAGTGCTGAAAGTGAGATAGTTACATCATGGGACAGTTTTTACCTTTCAAAACTGCAACCCGCTCAAAAACGTCTGAAATTTCGAAAATTATTGAAACGGTCTTTTATTGCAGCAGGTGTAGTTGCAGTGTTTCTTGGGTTTATGTTTTCAGACATGCGCAAGCCTTTGCCTGAAATTCAACGAATCAGCAATTCTATTTCTCACGTTCATCTCGTGAAAGAAGCTAAGAATACAAATTCTGCACAGCAATCAGAAAAAACTGATAATGCGGCTACGCGACTTTCTGAACTTAAACCGATTATCATTCGTAAAAAAGTTTACGTTCAAAAGAAAATTTATCTCACAGATACCGTTACTATCAAAGATACAACTTTTCTTCCGGCACCCAAATAGTGTTTGTTATAACATGTAAATATTTGATTTCATGTAAATTACAGCTTTTTTAATGTTTTGTCAATTAGTGGTCATACAATAGTCAAAAAGTAGTCATTCATTGTTTTGTTGTTTCAATCGAATTTCTGTTGTATTTTTTTATAACATTCAAATCGAAATATTGTATCCACTCAAAATCGTATGGTAAATTTAGCTTTGTCAAAGCTTTTAAAATTAATATGTTCTTAAAATTCAACATATTACGATTTTGCAAACACAAATTGACAGAGTTCGAATATACTTTTTTGAGTATATACTGCTTTATAAAGTAACTTTTTGTAAATCAATATCTTCCTCAAAAAACATTTCGGCTAATTTTTTGAAATACGAGCTATAGTCTGAGACATAAAACTGGTGTTCTCCGATTTTTTTTGACGACAACAAACTTTCTTGGCTTAAAACAGCTTTCAATTTCTGAGCTACAACTTGTGAAGAATCAATTATTAGAGTTTCAAAATCGTAATATTTTCGGATTTGATTTTTAATTATCGGATAATGTGTGCATCCAAGTATAAGGGAATCAATGCCTTTCAGTTCAGCAGATTCTAAATATTTTTTTACTACGGCATTACTGATGTCGTCAAAAATAAACCCTTCTTCAATCATCGGAACCAACAACGGCGTAGCAAGCGAAACAACTTGTTTTTCAGGAGCTAACTCATTGATTTTCTTCGGGTACATGCCGCTGCCGATTGTTCCTTTGGTACCGATAACGCCGATGTGTTTTGCTTTCGGATTTTGTGCGACTAATTCTGTTGCAGGGTCTATGACATTGATAACGGATACCTTACCATTAACGTGTTCAACAATTGCTTCATACGCTGCCGCTGATGCCGTGTTACAGGCTATCAAAATTACTTTGCAATTTTTGGAAAGTAAAAAATCCGCAATTTTGAGTGAATAGCGTCTGACGGTTTCAACTGATTTGTCTCCGTACGGCAGATGTGCCGTATCTCCGAAATAGATAATTTGCTCCTCCGGTAACAAATTTCGTACAGCAGCCGCCACAGTAAGCCCGCCGGCTCCCGAATCGAATATGCCTACGGGCTGATTTGAGTTTAAAGTCATTGTGCTTGCAAAAACTATTCGGTAAAGCCCAATTTTTTCTTTATCATAGGAGTTACATCTATACTTTGAGTTTCAGAGAAATACAGCAGTGCGTTCACATCAAAAATGTAAATGAATTCTCCTTCTATGGCAACATCTTTGATTGCCTTTTGCACTTTATCAATTATCGGTTGATATAATTCTGCTTGTTTGGTTTGCAAACTTTGCTCGGCAGTACTTTGATATTTAGTAATACGTTCTTCAAGAGCTTTAATTTCGGATTCTTTGTCAGCTTTGGTCAAAGCATCCCATTTTTCGGGGCTTTTCGGGGCAAGTTGTTCGTTTTCAAGATACTCGGTAACCTTTCCTTGATATTCGCCTTGCATGGCTGCGAGGTGGGTTTCAATCTTTTTTTGTTCGGTTTTAAGCGTTTCTTGAGCTGCTTTTACTTCGGGCATTTGCTCCACAATTTCTTGTGAATTTGTGTGCCCGAATTTTAATTTTTGCGCAGAAAGATTTGTAAAGAAAAATAGTGCAAAAAGTGCTAAGCTGATTTTGATGATTGATTTCATGTGTGGATTTTTTTCTGATTTTAAAACAAGCTTGCCAAAGTAAGTGCTTCGGCAAGCATTTTGTGATTATAATATTTGATTTAATACTTTTGAAGACTGATATTGGAGTGTAAAATGTTAAAAATCTGAGTTTTATAAGTATGTCGTAACTTCATTTAGCTTAGTATCCTAATTTTTTTACAATTTCATCGCTGATGTCATATTTCGGGTCGGAGTATATCAAACCGGCACCCGATGCTTTGTCAAAAATAAAGGCATAGCCGCCCTCAGTGGCAACAGTTTTTATGGCATTAAACACTTCATCCTGAATCGGTTTTACAAGTTCTGTGCGTTTGTTGTAAAGGTCGCCTTCTTCGCCGAAATATTTTTCGCGTAAAGTTACTGCGGCTTGTTCCAAATCAATAATTTCTTGTTCGCGTTGTTTCTTCATTTCTGCAGACCATGCGTACTGTTCGGTTTGGAAGGCTTCATATTTTTCTTGCACAACTTTGTATTTTGCTTCAACTTCTGTTTGCCATTTTTTTGACAATTCATCTAATTTTGCTTGTGCACTTTCGTAAGACGGAATTTTGCTGAGTATGTATTCCGAATCAACGTAAGCATATTTTTGAGCATAGCTCAACGTGCTGATTGTGAGCAATATAGCGCTCAGAATTGCTAATTTTTTCATGAGGATATTTAATTTTGAGTGAATAACTGTCTAATAAACAAAAATTGTGCAAAGAATATTGTTTTCGCTTAAGAAACTTGTAACTTGTAACTATTGACTA
>DYOJ01000353.1 GCA_020720705.1 Acetofilamentum sp. | reverse complement strand
TAATTAGTTATAATCAATTTTTAAATCCGAGATTTTTCTAATCTAATTCACAATAAATCAATATCTTACAAAAAACATTAACGGACTATTGTATGGTAAATTTAAGACATCAGATAACAGATATCAGACAGTAAGATATTGTAAATATGAATTTTATAAAACAAATAAGGCGTAATTTTTATTCGGTTAAATATAATTTCACTTATACGAAGTTATGCCGATAAAAGAAAAGTGCGGACGGTTTCGCATTTTCTATTTGCGTTTAGCGTCCACACTATACTTATTTGAGCACAAATTTTGCTGAAATCTTAAACCTCGAAAAGTTGACTTAAATACGAAAACTGAATAGTTCTTTGCTTTCTATAAGGTCGGAGCAACTTGTCCGTAAGGTATAGCTTTATCCGAGCTGAATTGTTCAACAAAAACTCGTCCGATTTTGGCATCTACTTTTTTTACAGTGTATTCGCCGAAAGAGCCAACGAAAACAGCTTGAACTTTATCGCCAACTTTTACGTTCGGTACAATCGGCACCGGTTTGCAATCTGCTTTGGCATACACTTTCATTTTACCGGCAAATCCGATAGTCAAAACTTTTTCGCCTGCAACTTTTACAATTTGAACAGAGTTCCATTTATCTCCGTCCTTTGCGGCTATCATGTTGCCTTCTTGCCAATCTTCGGAGATTTTTACGAACGAATCCGGAGCAAGTTGATATTCAGTAGCTCCGATAGATTTTCCGCTTTTGCTGTCTTTTGCCGGATTGTCATAAGATAAATCCAAATAGATGACTACGGGTTCTTTGGGGTTTTTATCGTTCACGACAATAGCACGTTGCATTCCGGAACCGGTTTGCCACCATGTTAGAACGACATCGCCTTTTTTGGCCGTTTGCCCTTTCGGAATTGCAATCATCATGGAGTTCGGCATTTTCACAACTCCGTCAAAGGTTGATTCGATTTCAGATTCAACTGCTCCGGCAGTTTTCATCTTTGAGGTGTAAAAAATGTAGGTTTCATTTGTCGGGTCTTCTTCGGCAATGGTATTTTGCCACATTTTGAATCCGGGTGTGAGTACATTATCGCCGGCTTCGGCTTTCAACGGTACAGTCGGAAAATCAAAAGGTGTCATACCAGGGGCAAGTTCTTTTTTCTTTGGTTCTTCAACCACTTTGGCGGTGTCTGCTTTTGCGGAGTCTTTGTTTTCTGTTTTGTTTCCTCCACAACTGTTCAACGAAACTACGACAGTACCGGCAAGCAAAAAGGGTACAATTTTACTTTTAATGTTCATATAAGAAATTTATTAAAGTGAATATGGGTGCAAATGTAATATAAAATGATGAGCGTAATAAGAATTGAGTGTTAAATATTCTAATTTCGCCTGCGAAACGGAGAAAAAAGTGCGCGAAAAAAAGACGCAATCATCATAAAAAAAACAACTATTACAGCTAAACCGACAGCAAACCATACCAGATAACTTATTATTAAGCCGGATACAACTGAGATTCCGGCAACAGCAATTGCACCCCAAATGCCAAGCCCAAGAATACCGAGCAAAATTAACCACCAATAGCCTTCTAATTCAAAACCGTTTACAAGGTAAAGCGCAAATAAGAATGTTATAAATCCCAAATATAACAACATACCGAGTAATACTGCAATAATAAGCCATGCTGATACGCCCATAGTTATTAGTCCGATTGTGATCGCGGCGAGACCGGAAACTACTATGAGCCAAAATTCAAAATCGCCGGTAGGCTTAACAGATTTTGTTACAGGTTGGGCACCATCGTATTTTAGATACTCTGTGTAAATATTATTTCCCGACTTTGATTCCACCTCAAAACCTGAAATCACTATCCATATCGCAAGTACACAAAATATCAATAATTTCACGGTATTCATTGTTTAGACGGTTTAAGTTTAGACCAGATAAATGCGAGCAAAAGCCCGGCAACGATATGCCACACACCCCACCAAGCAGCTATAAATGCAACACCGCCGTATCCTTCCGGGAAAATTTTGTGATTAAAAAATAGGATTAGTGCAAGTCCTGAATTTTGAATACCGATTTCTATTGTTATGGTTTTTCGGTTTTCAGTTCCCACGCGCATCAGGCCGCCTGCAGACCAACCTATGAAGTAGGCTAACAAATTGTGAATGATAACGATAGGAAAAATCACATGGATATATTGCATAAAAGTGCCGAAGTTTGCAGCCAAAGCTCCTGCTACAAACGCAAAAAACGCTACAATAGAAAATAGTTTTATCGGTTTTGCGATTTTTTTTGTCAGCTCCGGAAATTTGTGCGAAAAAAACATGCCAACGCTCAAAGGTAAAGCCATTAGCAATAAAATGGTTTCCATAACTTGCGTAAACGGAATGTGAATCGGATGCACCAGCGGCAGCGTTTCCAGATATAAATTGCCCCAAAACGTAAAATTGAGTGGCGTCATTATTACCGAAGCCAAATCAGCGATTGCTGTTAAACTGACCGAAAGTGCTATATTTCCCTTTGCAAGCGAAGTGATAAAATTGGATACATTACCCCCCGGGCATGAAGCTACGAGTAACATTCCCAAAGCGATAGCGACCGGAAGTTTAATCGAAATAATCAGTAAAAACGTAAACGCTGGCAGCAAAACAAATTGTGCAACAAAACCCGTAATGACCGGTTTCGGATTTTTTTTCAAGTCAAGAAAATCCTGTTTCTTAATGCCAAGCGCAACACCGAACATAATGAACGCAATCACAATATTCATAACGAACAGACTGCCTTCGTTAAAATTCAGCGACACGCCGTTCAGCTCTTCTAAGGTTCTGATAAAATTTTCGTACATTTAGCAAAATTAGAAAAAAATCAATTTTCGCTCACAATTTTATTGACAATTTGCAAAATTAAACCGTTTTCAAACCCGCGACTTGCCGCAAACCGAAAAAGTTTCTGTTTCAACTTCATTTTGTCCGGATTCTTTTCTGTTTTAAGTTTTGATTTCAGAATCTCCTCCAAATTTTTTTCAGATATATTTTTATCAATTTCTGAAAAAACCTCAGAAATGAGTTTTTCCGGAATTTGCTTTTGCTTCAAATGTGCTGAAATTTTAAGTTTGCCCCATTTTTCAAATTTTAGCTTATCATTTACGAATGCACGTGCATAGCGTTCATTGTCAATATACTTCTCATGCTTTAAGTACTGAATTACCGCATCGGCATTTTGTTCGGAAACCTCCCATTGTTTCAATTTTAGGCGAATATCGTAGTCGCATTTCTCGCCCTTGCTGCACAGTGCGGCTGCTTTTGCGAGATATTTGTCGGGATGCAAATTGTCCGGATTCATATAGTTTGAAAATGTATTAATTTGAAAATATATTTGAGTTGAAAATGTGTCAGTGATAAAGGTATTCATGCAAAAAGGATGGTAGGGCTTTGTCAAAGTTGTGTTTGCAAAATTGTAACATACTGAAATTTAAGAATATATAAATTTATAAAACTTCAACAAAGCAAAATTTACCAAACGATATTGAGTGAAAACATAAAATTAAATGTAACTAATTGAAATTAAGAAATTTGAGTCTAATATCTAACGAAGTTTTGATATCTAATACAAAACATTAATAATTCCATTTTCCGCTATAGAAATTATAAAAATCAAACCCAAATTTAA
>DYOJ01000352.1 GCA_020720705.1 Acetofilamentum sp. | reverse complement strand
GAATGACAATACTATCAATTGGAAAACTGCTATAATCTACATGAAATCAAATATCTAAAGTCTAAATTCTAAAATCTAACGGAGTAGCGAAAAAAGATTTTTGAAAAATCATATTTTGAGCAGATATTGCAAATTTTCAACAAAAAATATCAAAAATTACCTTCTCTGTTATCCGATGCTTCTTTGTTCCAATCGGGCAAAGCAACTTTCGGACGATATTTTAAGGTATTTCGGAGATATTCCTGCGGATAACCGACTTGTTCGGGGTTTCCGTCCGGAGTTTTTATATAACCGTCATTGTATTTTGTAATTAAATAATAGGCTAAATTTTGCCACCTCTGCATCATTTCCGAAGTTTGAGTTATGCTGTAATTTGTCAGCAATTGTTCTGCTTCGTTTTGTTTTTTCGAGTTTATGAGTTGCACGGCGGTTTGCTCCAATTCGTGTTGTTTGGCAAGGTAAATTTGCTCAAGGCTGTCTTGAACTTTCACAATTTCCGGCGTCATGGCATCGTATCGCAAATTTGCATAGTTCGATACAAAATTAAATGTCCACCAAGCAGATTCCCAGTCGAATTTCTTAAGATTCCCGGTTGCAAAAGGTTTTGGAATTTCGTTTGTGCAGTTATATATCGGAATAAAGCAAGAAAAATAGGTGTCATCTACCCCAAACCAAATCAAACCGCCAACAGGGTTGGGTAAATAGTCCCGCATCTGAGCCACAAACGAAAATGCGGTATTGAAGGTAGATATCGGACGTTCCCAAGAACATTGAACACTGTCAGTTTCCCATAGCAATGGTCTGTTTCGGTTCGGATTTCCGTAAGGTCCGGCATCAAAGCCTTTGGTCATATCAATCTCAGTATCTTCGTAATGGTCTCTAATTAAGGATAATACATCTGACAATTCTAAGGGTTTATCGGGTTTTATGTACAATGGATAGCGATGCGCACCTTTAACGCCGCGGTGAAAATCAGGCTTTAAATTCAGCGAGGGTGCAGCACGCCGAAAAATACTCCACACGCGCGATTCACAATATCGCAAATTTCCGGGGGTGGGCGGGCAGTATGTATCGTTGAACTTAAATGCGCCATCGGTTGCCGGATTGTAGTATCCTTTTTCAATTGCAAAGGAAATTACATTTTTTGAATACACACAATTTTTAGGGTCGTTGAGTGGAAATTCGCCTATTCGTGCTTTATTGGCATGTGCTGAAATCATACCGTCAGGAATTTTAACTGCTACCCAAACAGCCCCTTCACCGCCGGTTCCGGTGCCAACCATTTCGAGAATCCATGCCTCGTTTTTGTCCACAATTGAGAACGATTCGCCTTCACTTGCATATCCGTAAGTCTCTACTAAGGAGGTAATTACATCTATTGCTTCGCGTGCAGTTTTCGCACGTTCGAGTGCCAATTCCATAAGATGCCAATATTGTAAATATTTAGAATGATTCCAAAGTTCCAATCGTCCTGTAAAGGTTGTTTCACCTATCGAAAGTTGATGCTCGTTTTGATGAAACCCCAAGATTGCATACGTATGAGGAACTTGCGGTATTGTTCCGCGAATATCGTATTCGGAGTTAAAATATTCAAGAACAGAACCTTTCGCATGGTCGCTTGCCGGTTTTCGATACAAATGATAGATGTATTCGGCATCGTTGGTGTATGCCAAAAAAGCACTCCCGTCTCGTGATGCTCCTTTTGTAACAATAACATTTGTGCATGCGAAAATATGAGACGAAAAAGTGAGCGCGAAAAAAATAAAAATCAGTGATTTCATATTTCAAAATTTTGCCTGAAATTGAGGAGTATTTTTTTAAAACCCGAAAAAACTGTGTTCAATTTTACAAAAAAATACAAGTCTGCCAACAAATCCGAGTTGATATGATGCTGTTTAACATAGATTGTGAAAAATACGAAAAAAAATATTTTCAAAATTGATTTATTGTCTTAACTTTAAGGTTTCAAAAAATCGCTATAAATCAGCGTAAACAAATAATAGTCAATACATTAAAGCCATTTCATACATAAATAGTATCGCCTTATGAAGTCTATCCAAATCCACGGAAAAGAATTTGAAGTTTCGATAACCGAAGAACAAATTCAACAAGCAGTTCAGCGCGTTGCAAATGAGTTAAACCACGATTTGAAAGGAAAACAAGTCGTGTTTCTGCCGATTCTAAACGGTGCATTTATGTTTGCATCGGATATTTTCAGACGGATTGAATTTGAAGCACGGATTTCGTTTCTTAAAACAGCATCGTACTCCGGCACAACCTCGTCGGGACATATCACCCAGCTTTTAGGATTAAATGAAGACATCAAGGGCAAAACTGTAGTCATTCTTGAGGACATTATTGATACCGGGCTGACCATGGAGAGCATCATTAAACAAGTTGAAGCTCACGAACCTGCAGAGATTAGAATTGCAACTTTTCTTTTGAAACCGGATGCTTTTGTAAAAAATTTCAAAATTGATTATGTTGCCCTAAAAATTCCAAACGAATTTATTATTGGTTATGGTCTTGACTATGACGGTTTTGGGCGAAATTATCCCGATATTTATACCATAAAATCCGAACGATTCCTTAATTTACTCATTTTTGGAGCACCCGGAGCCGGTAAAGGAACTCAAAGTAAACGGATTATTGAAAAATACAACCTTGTCCACCTTTCAACAGGTGATATACTTCGAGCCGAAATTGAACAAAATTCAAAACTCGGACAACTTGCAAAACGCTATATGACCGACGGCGGATTGGTGCCCGATGAAATCGTGTTGAGTATGATAATGTTGAAAATTGTGGAAAACAAAGGTGCAAACGGGTTCATTTTTGACGGATTCCCGCGCACCGTTGAACAAGCAAAACGGATTGATGCCCTGATGCGTGAAGAAAGCATGCCTATATCGGCAATGATTGCCCTCGAAGTAAAAACAGAAGAACTCAAACGCCGACTTATCGAACGCGGAAAAACAGGAACTCGAACAGACGATACTCCCGAAATTATCGAAAACAGAATCAATATTTACAAAGAAAAGACCGCAAGAGTTAAAGAGTATTACCGAGAACAAGGAAAACTTCGTGAAGTTCATGGTGAGGGTCCAATTGATGATATTTTCAGAAATATTGAAGGTGTCATTGAACAACTATAAAGCGTGATTTCCCAAAACACACATTTTTGAGACTGCTCCGATATGTCTGTTTAGTTGCTAAGCCGCTATTCGGAGTAGTCTCATAATTGTACTGTTTTCGGTTTAAGGTTGAGGGTTTGGTTTCTTTCAAATATCTCATTGTAAAGTATTTAATGCTGTTAGTAATCTCATCTTATTCCGGAAATAAGTATAGGTTCAGAAATATTATTGACCTATGTTATCTCATTTTCGAGGAATAGACGACCGGCTTTTTCGTTTTGTTATGGTTTACTTCACGATTATTTAGCTTGTCAAACACAATCACCTTGAAATGGCTCTGAATCAATCCGAATTCTCGAGAAAAAAATCTATATTTGTCGCATATTTGCTCAGACAATGGATTTAGTTTACGTAATCATAAACCTAATATTTATCATCTCAAGCGGAATTTTGGGCTTAATTTTGCTTGTTTTTCCGATTCCGAAGGCAGATTTTTTGAAAAACTACAGCTTTTCGGCAAAAATTTTGG
>DYOJ01000351.1 GCA_020720705.1 Acetofilamentum sp. | reverse complement strand
TAAACGATTAAACAAAGAACAAAAATGACTCTTAAATACAGAAAATAAACTACTTATGATATAATCTTATTTCGAACTCAGGTTCTTAACACATTAAATTCAGCAATTGTTTTCTTTGAAAATTCAGAAATTCGGAATAAAGATGTATCTTTGTAACCATTAAAATCTCTCGAAACATCAGTGGGAATTAACATTCATAAGAATCAATAACTGAATATGCGAATCATTCTGTTTACAGGTAAAGGCGGTGTAGGAAAAACGACCATGGCGGCAAGCACGGCATTGAGGGCAGCCGAATCGGGTTTAAAAACACTTGTAATTTCAACCGACCCGGCGCACAGCCTCTCGGATGCTTTCAATATTCCTTTGGGACCGGAGCCTGTTGAGATATGCCAAAATCTTGAAGGTCAGGAATTTGATGTTTATTATTCCATGAAAAAATATTGGGGCAATTTACGACAATTATTGCTTACCGTGTTTCGTTGGCAGGGCATGGAAAATGTGTTGGCAGAAGAGCTTTCCGTTATTCCGGGAATGGAAGAAGGTGCGGCTTTTATGTGGATTGAAAAATATTACACCGAAAATAATTACGATTTATTAGTTATTGACAGTGCCCCCACCGGCGAAACGCTGACCTTGCTGACTTTACCGCAAGTTACTAAATGGTGGGTGAGTAAGGCGGTTCCGTTCCAAAGTTTTGCCATGAAAACCATTGGCAAAGGTGTGCGTAAAACTACCGGTATCCCTCTCGATAAAGGTTTTGATGAGTTGAAAAATCTGTTAAGTAAACTTGAGAATGTTCATAAAATTTTCAGCAACCCGGATATCTGCTCCGTGCGCTTGGTTACCAATCCGGAAAAAATGGTTATTAACGAATCAAAACGCGCTTACACCTATTTGCAATTGTATGGATATAATGTTGATTCAGTGATAGTTAATCGTATCATTCCTGCCGATGCTGCCGATGGTTTTTTGAAAAATTATACAGAAAAACAAAGCGTGTACATGACTGAAATTTCCGAAAGTTTTAGTCCGCTCCCTATTCTGAAATCTTATCATACCGGAGAAGAGGTTTTCGGGTTGGATTTGCTCCGAAAAATTTCGGATATGGTTTACGGCGATAAAAATCCGGCAGATATTTTCCATAAAATAAATCCGTATCAAATATCCCAAACCGGCGACGGGTACACAGTGCGAATCAGACTTCCGTTTGTGGCAGAGCAAGCCGTCAAAATTCAGAAATTCGGAGACGAACTTGTGATAGAACTTGGGAATCGTCGTCAAAATATATTTTTGCCAAAATTTACCAACTACCTGATACTCAAAAACTATAAACTGACCGGTGATATGCTTACCATACTCTTGGTTAAAGAATAATTCATAGTTTATTCCGTTTCGGTGAGTGTGAAATTGAGCAACCCGGCGGTCGGGTAAAATGTATGTGCTTCGGTTTCTTGAATAAATCCGTTGTATTTCAATGATTTAATGATTGTTGCAAGTTGTTCGGAATTTGTATGCACCCGACTTTTCAGAATGTCGAACGTCGGTTGTTCATTCTCAGTTGAACATGCACTTATGGTGCTCAATGTTTGTCTTTCGGCATCTTTAAATCCGTCCCAAATGCTGTTTAAACTAAAACGATATGTAGCTAAAGTTTCAGGCAGAATTTTATCAATAATCTCTTTATCAATAAGTTGCAGATGATTATTTTCGGCATATTCAAAAGCTTCGGCAGCAATAATTTGCAAGAAAAACGGATGTCCGCCGCTTAATTTTGTGAGATATAAAACAGCATCATCCGAAAACACAATCGGTATTGCCAAGCTAAGTAAAGACCGAATATCGGGCAAAGCCAGCTCATCCAACCTAATTATTTTTGCATTTTTGGCGAGTTTGCCGCAGGTTTTTTCAATATTTTCACGATAATTTGTTCCTACTGCAAAAATGATTTTTAGTTTTTCGGCAATATACGGATGCAGCAGATGTAAATTTTCGAGCCAATCGGCAAACGCGCTTCGTGCTTCGAGGCTTTTCTCCGATTGTCCGCTGACCGAAGGACACATGACATCAAATTCGTCGAACAACCAAACGATTGATTTTGAGCTATTTTCGAGTGCGGCGTTCAGATATTCCGGAAAAGATTTTTTTGAATAATACGGATGTTCAAAGGGTAAAACGCGCATTGTTCGCTCGCGTAAATGTGCCGTGAGTTTGCTAAGGCTAATATCTGCTTTGTCTTGCAAATTGAAATACACAAACACCCGTTCCGGAGTTTGGTGCAGACGTTGGAGTTTCTTCAAAAATGATGTTTTCCCGCTTCTTCTGTGTCCTGTAATTAATAAATGTCTGGCATGTTTGTCGTTCAAAAACTGTTCAACTTGACGCAAATTGTTTTCACGCCCGACAAAATCCGCATCGCGCACAGCTTGTCCGGTTATAAACGGGTTTCCGCTATGTGAAGCCCTTGGGGTCATATCACCATCATTTTGGTTTTCAGGTATCCTTCGAGCAGTGCAAAGAATATTTTGGTAATGTGCTTTCCTATTTCCATTTCGGTTACCAAATCTTTCAGGCGACGAATTGTTCGTTGCGGCATATTTTCGCCCCCCCAGTCCTCCATGGTTTCTTTGAACATCTCACTAAAATCCTCTTTAACAACTTCTTCAAATTTTGCAGGGTCGGAAATTATTTTTTTCGTTTCGTACATCATTGAGAGTAACTTTTGGGTGAAATATGGGTAACCTTGTGTAGCCCCAAAGCAGATTTCAAGTTCGCGGTCGGTAAATTGTATTTCGTTTCCGTGCAAATAGCGTTTAGCCAATTCTTTAACTTGCGAAATGGTAAACCATTTTAGCGTAAGTGCTTCAACAATAAGCCCCGAGCCGCGACTGTCAATGAAATTTTCATTGAGGAGTTCTTTCATATCGTGATTTGCGGTAAAAACGCAGCTGAATGTTTTTACGCCCTCGTCAATCTCGTCCACTTCTTGCATGAGTGAGCTGAGTTTTGCCAAGAATGATGTTGCCACTTGGGGTTGTTGAAATGCAATGGTTTGCACAAAGGCATCAAATTCGTCAATCAGAAATACGGTGTAATGGTCATATTTTTCGTAAGTTTCCTTGAGCGCTGCGATAAAATTGTCATAAGCGATTTTTGATTTTTTTGCAGGAAATTTCATTTGGTCAGCCAAGTTTTGAGCCAAATTATTAAAAAAATCATCGGCACCCGTACATCCTTGCACGTTTGTAAACACAAAAACAACTTTAAGAAGTTTGTCGGTACCATAAGGCACAACGGTTTCTTGAAAAGCTCCGTTCAGACTTTCGATTCGGCGTAAAAGTGAGGTTTTTCCGATTTGGCGTTCGCCTGTAATCCAAATATTGCCTTGTGATTTCCCGAGAACGGTTTCTCTTAAAATTTTTTGTATTGAAGCTTCTCTGTTGATAAAATCGTGCCCGCGCACAGGACTGTTATACACAAACGGATTCATAAACTCTATTTTGGGGTTTGCGACAAAGATACAAATAATTTTCTAATGTCGCGTTTTGTTTACAAAAAAACTAAAAAATCTATCATACTGCGTTGTACAAAGGTATATTTTTTTTATATTTTCACTAAATTTTTAATTCAATATTTTGTGTTGATGTGTTGATGTGTTGATTTGTTGAT
>DYOJ01000350.1 GCA_020720705.1 Acetofilamentum sp. | reverse complement strand
TATTAATTCTCAACCAACTTAAAATCAGTTCTTCTGTTTTGAGCACGTCCGGCATCGGTTGAGTTATCAGCAACGGGTTTGTCCGGTCCGTTACCGACAATGATTATCCGGTTTTTGTCAAAACCGTGTTCGTTTATCAGATAATCGGCTACGGCTTGAGCACGTTTTTTTGAAATTGAGATATTTCCTTCACGACTGCCTTTGTTATCCGTGTTTCCTTCGATGCGGATGCGTGCGGCAGCAAAGGATTTTGCTATATCTAAAAATTGCAAATCAATGATGGTTTTCATATTTTCATCTAAGTTATAACTGCCCGAAGGGAAATTTATACTGACTTGTTTGGTTGATATGGCTTCTTTTTGAACAACCTCTTCGGTTACTTCCGAGAATGTAGTTTCGCCCTCGGCTGTTTGTCCGGTTTTTTCTTTCATATCGCTGACCGGTTTAAGCAATGAGGGGTCGCCGATAAGTCGCCAGTTAGATATGGGCGAAGTTATACTTCCTACTGCGGTGTATTTCTTTTCCATTTGGTTGTAAATTTGTTCTCCGGTTACTCCTTTGTAGCCGGTATTTAAACCGTAAAAATTAAGGTTGTCGCCGTAGGTGCAAAGTCGAACATTTCCGATGGCATCGTAGAAAAAAGTTTCATCTAAGCCCATTCCTTCGGTCAAAATTTTTGCCGCTTTTTTTCGGGATTCATCTGAGCCGTTAATTTCTGCAGCTCCCGTAAACCAGCCTCGCAACAAATTTTCGAGGTCTTTTCTGTTTTTATCAAGATAATCTTTCTTAACAACAAATACGTCAGCAATAATGTGCGATGCTCCTTTTGTGCTTTGCAAAACTTTTGAACCAGCAACCGATGCAACACAATCGGCATCGTCCGGGCTCCAAACCACCGCTGCATCCACTTCGCCGCTTTTGAATACTTTTGCGGCATCCATTGCATTTGCAACGACTACGGGAGTAATATCCGAGTATTTTAATCCGCCGGCATCAAGCAACCACAATAAGAATGTATGACTTGGGGTCATTTGAGCATAAGCAATTTTTTTCCCTTTCAAATCGCTCACACTGTTTATGCCGCGACGCACAACAACGGCATCACCGCCGCGAGACCAATCGGATTGGAAAATTACGCGAGGTTCAAACTCACTTAGTCCGTTTACCTCCGTTGTGAACGCATCTACGGTTGCCCACATCAAATCAATGTCGCCGGATTTCCACGCATTTCGGGAAGCATCAAAATCATCCAACACTTGGAATTGCACTTGAAAACCGTACTCTTTGAAGAACCGAGATTTTTTACTTGCTTTAAAACCTTCGTTAAAATATTGTCCTCCGGCATATCCGCCCCAAGTTACAACCCCGATTTTGATAACATTTTTCCCTTTTTCGGCTTTATCGGGATTGTCTTCTTCCGTGTCCTCATCTTCGGTTACGGCTTCGGCGTTGTTGTTTCGTAATTTATCCCAAAAATATTGACCTCCAAATCCAATGGCGGCTAAGATACCGGCTACAATGAGTAATTTTGCGAATGGTGTGAGTTTAGTTTTCATAAACGTATCCTTTTTTATTTGTTATTAAATCTTTTTGAAAATTACAGAAAATAGTAACTATAATATTTCGCTACATGTTAAACTTTTTAAAACACACAAAAGTAATATTTTTACGTGTAACTGTGCGTATGTTTGATAAATATTAATTTCTGTTGAATTTTTTATTTGTTTTTCTGTATTTTCAAATTTGCTTTTTTGTCAAAAACAGTGTATTTTTGCTGAAATGATATTCAAATAATTTTGCTGTATCATCTCGAATATTGGCTTTTATACGAGTTACAATGTTCAAATTTTGTTACCTGATGTCTAAAAATCAAAATCGGATATAAAATATGACTCTGATTGATAAAATAGCAAAACTGCCGAAACCGTTGAACAATACCTGCTTAGCGGCAAGGAATATCAACCCGAGACATCCGAAAGTTCAGAGATGTTTAGTTCTGATTTCTTTCCCGGATTGATGATACCGATTCGTGCTGTTTTTGACCGGCTTGAGAATCAAACTTTTTTGAAAACGATTAAAGGATAGATTCACTTCAACATATTTCATTCTTTAATATCATGTTATCGAAATATTTTGCAACTTTGCATTTTATTTCAAATCTTTGATGACATGGAAAATAATCTGCACATATTCAACACACTGACTCGCAGAAAAAAGAAATTTCAACCTATAAATCCGCCGTTTGTCGGGATGTATGTTTGCGGACCGACAGTTTACGGCGATGCACATTTGGGACATGCACGTCCGGCAGTTACGTTCGATTTGGTTTTCAGATATTTAACTTATCTCGGCTACAAAGTTCGCTATGTCAGAAACATCACGGATGTCGGGCATTTAGAAAATGACGCAGATGAAGGAGAAGATAAAATTGCAAAAAAAGCCAGACTCGAAAAACTTGAGCCGATGGAAGTTGCCCAATTTTACACCAACGGCTATCACCGAAACATGACACAACTCAATACTTTACCGCCAAGCATTGAGCCGCATGCATCGGGGCATATTTTGGAGCAAATAGAGATGATTCGAGAAATACTGAGCAACGGTTTTGCTTATGAATCAAACGGTTCGGTGTATTTTGATGTCGAAGCATATTCTACCAAAAACCATTACGGAAAATTATCAGGGAGAGTTGTTGAGGACTTACTCTCAAATACACGTGAACTTGAGGGACAATCCGAGAAACGTAATAACGCAGATTTTGCACTTTGGAAAAAAGCTTCGCCCGAACATATTATGCGCTGGAACGCAGAATGGAGTGTAGGATTTCCGGGTTGGCATCTCGAATGTTCGGTGATGAGCACAAAATATTTGGGCGAAGAATTTGACATACACGGCGGGGGTTTAGATTTACAATTTCCGCATCATGAGTGCGAAATAGCTCAGAACAAAGCTGCTTCCGGAAAGGACGCCGTTCGTTTTTGGATGCACAATAATATGATAACCATTAACGGGCAAAAAATGGGAAAATCGCTTGGTAATTTTATAACGCTTGACGATTTTTTTGCAGGAAACCATCCCTTGCTTGAGCAGGCATACGCTCCGATGACGGTTAGGTTTTTTATGTTACAGGCTCATTATCGAAATCCGCTCGACTTTTCAAACTCTGCGTTACAGGCTGCTGAAAAGGGCTTGCAACGCTTAATGTCTGCCATGCAAACCCTCGAAAAACTTCAGGCAACAAACGAAGACGATTCAAGTTTTGATGTAAGAGCATTGATAAACAATATGTACGAAGCGTTAGACGATGATTTCAATACGCCTGTTCTGATAGCACATTTGTTTGATGCCGTAAAGCAAATAAATTCAGCCGCAGACGGCAAAGCGTATTTTGAGGCAAACGATTTGGTTTATCTCAAATCTACCATGAACGCTGTCATTTTTCAAATACTCGGATTGAAGGCAACGGAAACAAAATCAAATCAAACAGAAAAACTTGGCGAAGTTGTTGATTTATTGCTCAAAACGAGATTGCAAGCAAAAGCAGATAAAAATTGGGCACTCTCCGACAAAATCAGAGATGAACTCACTGCGCTCGGTTTTGAAATTAAAGATACCAAAGACGGTTATGAATGGAAGATGGTCGTGTAATTGTTTTGAAAATGTGTTATATCAGA
>DYOJ01000349.1:1808-3678 GCA_020720705.1 Acetofilamentum sp. | reverse complement strand
ACCGATTATAGCACTACACGCTTACTTATCATTGATAATTCGCCAAAATTAATCAGTAAACCCAATTTTAATTGAGAAACTTTCAAATAATTCAGAACCAAAGCTAAATGGTCATCTGTCAATACTTTAATGGCTTTTGCTTCGAGTATAATTTTATCAAAAACGACAAAATCTGCATAAAATTTATGAGGCAAAATTATCCCTTTGTAATTCACAACATACTCTTTTTCACGTTCATACGGAATTCCATTTTTGCGAAATTCATATTCAAGCGCATCTTTATAGACTATTTCCAAAAAACCTTTCCCAAGTTCGCGGTGAACATCCATACACAAACCTACGATTTTATACGATTCATCTTTGTAAATCAAATCTGCCATAATCTATTCAAAATTAAGGAATTATCGGTTATACATTTATGACCGCGAATTCACGAATTACATTCTAATTAGCATTTAATTCGTTAATAATTAGTGAATTAGTGGTATAAAATAACAGAGAACGAATAATTTAAGAAATACGTTTCAAAAAACCATCGGGTGCCGATGTGATAACTAACTTATTTTCAATTTGTTTGTCAATTTCAAAATTCGGATTCGATTTTAAAAATTCCCAAACTGCCGTTTTCGGATTGTTGCCCTTACTCCAAGGACGGTCGCTCCAAAATTCTTCCGGTAAATCTTCCACAAATGTATCAAATACAACTACATAGCTACCTACGGAAACCAACTTGGCATACAAATTCAGTTCCGCCGACACATGCTCGTGCGTATGATTGGAATCCAAAAACACCATGATTTTTTCTTTCCCTTTTGCAAATTTTTCAACACGCTCAAAAATTTCCTCCGAAACGGAAGAACCTTGTAACATATTGATTCGCTTATACATCGGATGGTTTTCAATTTCTGTTCGATTGTGCTCACGAATGTCAATATCAATACCCAGAACTTCTCCGTGCCCGAGAATTTCAAGCATCGAAGCCGAAAAAATTAAGGAGCCGCCGTGCGCTATGCCGGTTTCGATAATTAAATCCGGTTTTACTGTCCAAATTAGTTCTTGAATTGCCAGAATATCAAACGGATACTGAATAATCGGACGACCGAGCCATTCGAAATTATATTCGTATTTGCACTTAAAGCTCGCAATTAACCAGTCGCGCGAAATTTGTTGAAAATCAGTATCTTTCGGATATTCTTCGATTCTGTTTTTACGCTCATATTGAAATTGTTCTGTCGGATTCATTTGTATTTTTTTTGAACTTGTTTTAATGTAATAAATTTGAGAATTCGAGGTCAAAAATAGGCTTAAAATTTAAGTCTGCCTTAGCTTTTATTATTGATATTAAGCTGTGTTTCGGAATAGAATCATCGTTTAAGATATTCATTTCTAAACCTATACGCTTACAAATCTCGGAAACCGAAACGCTCTGTCCGGATGCAATATTGTATGCCTCTCCGGATTTTCCGTGCAAAGCAGCGAGTGAAATTCCGTCAAGTGCATCGTCAATAAAAATAAAATCTTTTTTTGAAAATGCTTGATTTTTAGTAAGTTCTATCGGTTTGTTTTCTTTTTTAAATCGAACAATTTTTTTTATCAATGTAGAATCATCTAATGACCGGAATTTTCCGTAAACATTTGACAATCTGACAATTGATGTGTGGATTCCTAATTGATTTCCAAAATTTACAACCAAACTTTCCGTAAGTTTTTTTGTGCCGTCGTAAATGTATTCTAAATTCAAGTGTTTGTCAGTTGGGGTAAAATTCTCTTCAAAAATGATAGTTTCAGATTCTGAAAAACCGTATATCCGTGTGGAACTCAACATGATATATTTTGAATTCGGCTTCATGTTTTGTAACAAGAAAAGGGT
>DYOJ01000349.1:0-1708 GCA_020720705.1 Acetofilamentum sp. | reverse complement strand
CGGTAACGTATTAGTTTTAAAGGATTTCCGACATTTACAGAATACGGCTCTACACGTCCGGATACTACCGAATTTGCTCCGACAACTGCGCCCTGCCCGATGTGTGCGCCGTCCAAAACGGTTACACCCGCGCCAAGCCACACATCGTCCTCAATCACAATTCCGCCTTTGGAAGGTAAAAATCGCTGTTCCAAAATTGGTTTCGACTTGTCAATAAACGCATGATTTACAGGAACTAACGAGCAATTCGGACCAATAAGAACCATATTTCCGATTGTGATTCCGTTGCCCGAATACAGCACTGTTCCGCTGTTTAAATACACACGTTCGCCGATGCGAATATCGCCCGAACCGCCTGTAAACTTGATTTTTACAAAATCGTCTATTTGCGAATGTGCGCCGATTTCCAACACACTCCCGCGTACGGATTCTTCAACAGAAGCCATCGTTCCGATTTTTACGGTTTCGTGAATGAGATTAGGCATGTTAAAATATTGATAATTCGGGAATTGCTATCACAAATTTTACGCCGGCATCGCGCAAGTAAATCAGTTGTTCCGTGATTTCATCTTTCAAATTCCAAGGTAAAATGAGCACATAATCAGGCTTGATTTCTTCAAATTTTTCTTCCGAAACAATCGGAATTTTACTGCCGGGCAAATATTTTCCTTGTTTGTGAGGCGATTTATCTACCACAT
This sequence comes from Acetofilamentum sp., assembly GCA_020720705.1. Classification (GTDB taxonomy): domain Bacteria; phylum Bacteroidota; class Bacteroidia; order Bacteroidales; family JAADGE01; genus DYOJ01. The sequence continues at coordinate 1,010 of DYOJ01000349.1, read as the reverse complement.
AATCAATAAATTGAGAATCTATTTCTGCGAAATTTAGCAAAGTATTTCCTTTGGCGGCTGCACCATAAGCGGCAATTTTTTTGCCTTCGGATTTTGCAGTTTCAAGAAATTGTCTAAAATTTCGCTTCACAGTTTCAATTTTTGTTTGAAAATCTGTATAACCCGACAAATTATTCAAATTTATACGTTTTTCCGATTCCAAAACTTTGAAAACTTTTGGCGAAACAAAACCGATATGCTTGTGCCTTACGTAAATGCGCAACGAACCGCCATGCGTTGTAAGTTCCTCGACATCAACGATATGAAGATTGTTCATTTCGAATAATTTTGAAACCGAGAGCAACGAAAAATATGAAAAATGCTCGTGGTAAACGGTGTCAAATTGATTATACAAAATTAAATTTTTTAAGTGCGGAAATTCAAACGTTGCGGTGCCATCGTGTCGGAGTAAAATTCGCACTCCTTCGACAAAATCGTGCAAATGCGGTGTATGTGCAAGCACGTTGTTTCCGATGATTAAATCTGCTCTATCTTTCTCGTTTACAATCTTTTGTGCTATTTTTTCGCCAAAAAATTCCGTAATTGTTTCTATACCTTTGTTCCTCGCAACTTCGGCGGTTCCGAGTGTCGGCTCAATGCCCAAACACGTTATTTGTTTGTGTAGGAAATATTGGAGAAGATAGCCGTCGTTTGATGCAATTTCGACCACAAACGACTCTGAATTTAAAGCTAATTTTTCGGTAATTAGCTCAACATACGCTTCCGAGTGTTTTAGCCAAGATGTTGAAAATGAGGAAAAATAGGCATATTCGGAAGTAAAAATTTCGGCATGTTTTGCGTGTTCTTCCGCCTGCACCAAAAAACAATCGGCGCACACGTGTACGCGCAACGGATATTTGGCTTCGGGCTTCTCCAAATCTTCCGGCAGAATGAAAGAATTAGACGGCGGAGCTTCACCTAAGTCAATAAAAATCTGTGTATTACGGCTGTTACAAAGTCGGCATTGCATA
>DYOJ01000348.1 GCA_020720705.1 Acetofilamentum sp. | reverse complement strand
ATGAGAAATGAGAATTTATTCTCCTCAAAATCAGTGTAATCTAAATTCAGCCTTAACAGTATATTTTTAAACCCAACCTAAAAAAAAAATAGACACATTTCCGAATTTCCGTTACCTTTGCAACGTATGCAACATGAGAATCCCGTAAGTAAAACCCCACAACCGTCCGACCTCAAACGCAGTCTCGGCAAGGGTAAATTGATACTCCCCGTTCTGTTCGGGCTTGGAATTGTCGTCGCGATGTTGTATTATCAACTACGCGATAACGAAATACCTTTTGATGCCGTAACTCTCACTCACACAACGGTTTTGTTTCTTTTTCTTGCAGCAATATTCATGTTACTTCGAGATTTCGGTTATATGCTGCGGCTAAAAGTATTGAGCGAAAACGGAGTTACTTGGCGACAAGCATTCAGAATTATCATGCTTTGGGAGTTTGCCTCCGCAATTTCGCCCTCCGCTGTGGGCGGAACTGGGTTTGCCGTGATTTTTGTTCACAAAGAAGGCATAAGCGTAGGGCGCAGTTCGGCAATTGTTATGGCTACCGCTTTTTTGGACGAAATGTATTTTATACTCATGTTTCCGATTATGGTGTTTGTTGCAGGACCGGAACAACTGTTTCAAATCGGGAACAGCTCGGGACTGTCGTTTGCAAATAATTTTTTTTATTTTGCAGTGGTCGGATACACAATCAAACTTGCTTACAACTCACTGATAGCCTACGGATTGTTTCGGAATCCGCATATCATCAAACGTTTTATTTTGTGGCTGTTCCATTTTAAAATATTACGCCGTTGGCGAAAACAAGCTCGCAGAGCCGGTTTGGATTTGGTAATACATTCCGCAGATTTTCGTCGAAAAAGTTGGAAATTTTGGCTCAAATCTTTTGGAGCCACGGCAATGTCTTGGACCTCACGATATTGGGTCGTAAACGCTATATTTTTGGCATTTTTTGTGTTCGATAAAAGTCATTTTTTACTATTTGCCCGTCAATTGGTAATGTGGATAATGATGCTTGTCAGCCCCACACCGGGCGGAAGCGGTTTTTCTGAATACATTTTTTCACAATATCTGTCCGACTTTATGCCTCAAGTTGCAGGAATTGCCATAATCATGGCATTTATATGGCGCTTATTCACATACTACCCCTATTTTATTGCCGGTGTGATTATTGTACCACGTTGGCTCGCTTCTAAATTCGGTAAGAAAAAAACACAAACCGATACCCTGCCTGATATACAAATTTAGAAATAGGTTCTTATGAAAATTTGTATTTAACACTTAATTCAAATTAGTAACAGTCTATTTTTACGCATAATTTGCAATAAATCAATATTTTACATAAAATATTAACGGACTATTGTTTTTATAAATCAAATATGTAGTGTCTGTTAGAAAACCTGTAAAAATTTGATATTGAGTATTAAATTGTCATTTGTGGTCATTCAATGGTCAAAAGTAGTCATTTTATTGTTCTTTTTTGTTTCAATCGAATTTCTACTGTATTTCTACAGAATTTTATAAAACGTTCAAGTCAAAATATTCCTATAACATAAATAATTTCAATGTGTTATGAGTTTTCTTACAAAAACTACATATCAATAAATTATCTTAATATTCACTTGCATATTTATTTAAGTCTGAAAAGCTGCTTGGCATTATGAGTGGTCAAATCTTCAATTTCAGAAAGTGAAACGTTTAGAATTTGAGCTATTTTATGAGCTATATGAATCAAAAATGCACTTTCGTTGCGTTTACCCCGATGCGGAACAGGGGCTAAAAACGGAGCATCGGTTTCCATCAACAATTTATGAATCGGAATTTGAGCAACAGCCTTATCTAATCCTGAATTTTTGAACGTAACAATTCCGTTTATTCCGAATGAAAAAGTTTTGTATTCCAATATTTTTTCAATTTCCGGACTACCACCGGTAAAACTGTGAAATACACCGCGCAAAGCCTCGTCTGCGTGAGAGTCCAAAATGTCAAAAATTTCGGAAAAAGCATCTCTTGCATGAATAATCAGCGGTAAATCAAACTGTTTCGCAAATTCAATCTGTCGAATAAAGGCTGATTTTTGAGCTTCGATATGTGTTTTATCCCAATACAAATCTATGCCGCACTCCCCGACCGCAACATACATACCCGTTTCGAGTTCACGTTTGACAATATCAAGTTCGATTTCAAAATTCTCCTTCACATCCGAGGGGTGCAACCCGGACGCTATTTTAATATTGTCAGGGAAAGCATTGAGCAGTTTTTTTTGTGCGCCGATATACTCCTCACGAATTGCCGGAAGTATCATCAAACCAACACCTTGACCTATAGCATTTTGAATTACATCAAGTGTTTGGTCGCCAAAAGTTTCCAAATATAAATGGGTATGTGTGTCAATAAGCATGCGAAAAAATTATTGTGAAACAGAGTCTAAACTTATGAATACTGATTACGGTTTACAGTTGAGGGTTTATAATGTTTTAAATATTTGATAGTAAATCACTTATGTCAATTTGTAATCACAATATATTCCCGATGATATAAATTATTTTCGCAACATGAAATAGACAGGCAAATGGTCGCTGTATCCTCCAAAGTAGTCCTTGCCGTAAGTTTTACTTGGGGTGTATGTACCGGCTTTTGAGTTGTCATATAAAATACGGCGGTCGGCAAAAATTTCGCCACCGTCCGAAGTTACCCGGTATCCTTTTCCTGAAAGTAAATTATGTGAAACAATCAAATTATCCAACATATTCCATTGTCCGTTATAGCTAAACGAACCTTGTTGGTTTAAGTCTTTGTCAAACATTAAATTAAACAACTCTCCATTTTTAGGATTAATCGTGTTATTGCTTGCACGCAACACAGTGTACAGGCTTTTATTTGTGGGTTCGTCGTTCATATCTCCCATAATAATAATATTTGCCGTATTGTCTTTTGTTAGAATTTCATCTATTTTTTTTCTCAAAACTAAGGCAGCGTCTTCTCGTTGCCACTCAGTTTCATCTTCGCCTCCTCTCCTTGATTTCCAATGATTTACAAAAAAATGAAAAAGTTTATCGTCCACATTGGCATTGACATACAAGATAGAACGTAATTCATATTCTGATTTTTGAGACGGTATTATCTGCAGCAGTTCGTACTTTACATTTTTTAAGGCATCAGAACGATACATAAAGCCCATCCCGATTCCGCGAGCATCGCAACTTGCAGTGTCCATAATAATTTGATATTCAGACTTTTGAAGAAACTCGGACTTCGCAAGGTCGTTTAATACCGATGGATTTTCAACTTCGCACAAACCGATAAATTCGGGAGTTTCATTTTTGTTGATATTTGCCAGAACCCAAGCTAAGTCGTTGATTTTCTTTTTGTAGCGAACAGAACTCCAAGCTTTATCACCTGTCGGAGTAAAGTCATCGTCCTTTGTCATCGGATTATTTATTGTGTCAAATAAATTTTCGACATTGTAAAACGCAACTGTCAGTGTCCGTTCGGGTTGGTAAAGAGATTTTTGCGCGCCCACTGTGCAGGCTGACAATAAAAGGATACCGATTATCGGCAGAAAAAAACTATTCTTCATTGTGAGAAATTGAATGTAAATTTGCAAAACAAAAATATAAAATGAAATTGATTAAATACAGCATTTGGGCAATTATTTTTCCGATGCTATTTTCCTGCTCCG
>DYOJ01000347.1 GCA_020720705.1 Acetofilamentum sp. | reverse complement strand
ACAATATAAACCCTCAACTATAAACCGTAAACAATATATCAGACTATAAAAAATTGAAAATATACTTTTTACAAGTGTTTCATGTAATTATTTCAATTCGGTTTAATGTAAATCTTCATCTTGCCGATTTCATTTTCAAACAATAAACTTTAAATCCTCTGTGCAATAAAATACATAATAAACGCAATTACATAATGGTAATTGAACCATCTCCCCGGTTAGCTTTCATTTTAAAGTAGTTTTTTGTAAATTCAAACATAATACGTTTTTGGAATATCTTTAGTAATGCTATTTTTATCAAAATTTTGATACACATGAAAAAGCATTTTATTCTTTTCGCAATTTTCGGGCTAATTCCGATAGCAATGCACGGACAATGGAAGGTTAATGAAACTTTCAACTCTGAAATACCGGCTCAATGGACGGGAAACTTCGGAAATCCGGGGTATAGTTGGGTGGCATCAGCCGGCGGGAAAAACGGTGTCGCCAAAGGAACCACAGGTAACGAAACAAGCACTCAATATTTGTATAGCCCTATTGCAGAAGTATCTGCGGGAGATTCGGTTATGTTTAATCACTATCTGATTGTAACTAATTCCGATGATTTTCAGGTCGGTTACAAGGTGAACGGAGGTGCAGCAAACTACTTACTGACTTCAACAGCAATGTCATGGATAAACGAAAAATATTTACTGACAGATTTACCGGATGTAACTGTCGGAGACAATATTCAATTTGTGTTTCAAATCGGTGTTGAAACAGCCAATTCTTGCTACATAGATTACTTCAAAATTGGAAAAACTCCGGCATCAGCACCTCCGGCATGCGTACAGTTACATGCTCCGGCTGATGCCGCTGTCGGTACAAGTATAAATACAACCTTAACTTGGAACCCGGCTGAATCGGCATCCGAATATTTAGTCTATTTCGGAACAGATAATCCGCCGACAAATTTGGTAAACGGAATATCAAATCTGCTTGATACAACATTCAGATATTCTGAAAGTTTACTACTTAACCAAACCTATTATTGGCAAATTGTGTCTTCAAACAACCAAGGTGTTGCCGCCGACTGTCCGATATACAGTTTTACGACTCAAGAGGCTTTGTATCCGATTTCAGAAGGCTTTGAACGTTCAGACCTGTCCATGCCCAACGCTTGGACCGTGATTGACGAAGCCGAAACGACCTATATGAATGTGTGGCACCCTGCATACAACGGTGCCGGCAACGGGAACGGAGGTTCGTTCGGATTTATGAGTATCTCCGTAAACGTAACACAGCCCAAAGCAAGTTGGTTGTTCACCGAACCGTTGCCTATGACCACAGACAAACTTTACCGAATAACATTTTATTACAAAACACTTGCCGACGGTGCTTATGAATACATGGAAGTTAAATTCGGACAATCTCCGAACATCGAAAGTATGACTTCGCTTATCTGGCAAAACGAAAATATCAACAAAAACGGCTGGTACAAAGCGGTATGTTATGTGAAACCGGAATCAAATTCAGACCATTTTGTCAGCTGGCACGCTTACAGCGAACCCAATGAATTTAATTTGACGATAGACGATATTTTGATAGAAGAACTTGATGCTCAACCCGGTGCATACACAATACCATACATCTGTCAACTCCCTGTCGTAAAAACAGGACTCACGCACGAGTTTACACTGCCGATATCCAATCAAGGCTACGGCACATTGGATTTACTTTCAGCCGATTATCCCGATTTTATCATCGGACCGGATGAGTTCTCAATTTCGGAAACCGCAGACGTACCGTTTACGTTTGCACCTGAAACAAACGGCTTGCATCAAGGCGTTATTACCTTAGAAACCAACGGCGGAACAATCGAAATTCCGGTTTGGGGAAATTCTGCAACAAAAGCGCTTCCGATAACAGGTGTTGCGGAATATGGACAGAATTTCTCACAAATTGATGTAGCCGGCGATTACTATATGTGGTCAACCAATACATTCCGGACATACGAAGGTGCTTATTCATTACAAGTTACCGAAAATATGGATGCTACCGGTTACGATGATTGGCTGATTACAAAACCGTCATACGTCATGCCGGGCGATGTATTCACATATTATGCCCGTTCTCTCACAGGGGGATTTGGTCCCGCTTATGTCGGCGTGAAAGTATCTCCGTCTGCAGGCAACAGCATTGCAAGTATGACCGAAACCTTACAATCTTACCAATACATCCCCGGAGAATGGACAGGGTATTCTTTTGATTTAAGCGAATATGCCGGAGAAATCATAACCATCGGAATTCACAGCAATAACACGTCTTGGTCTGCCATGGCACATTACTTCGATAATTTCGGAACACCAAGCACTTCCAACCCGATGACATGTGCTTCAGGTTTTCAGCCGACAAACGGAGCATCTAATGTTACCGTTCACAGCCCGACAATATCATGGGAACCTGTACCGGGTGCTGTCAATTACAGACTGTATCTCGGAACGGACAATCCGCCTACGAATATCGAAAACGGTACCGATTTAGGCAACGTAACAAGCTATACAACAGGCGAACTTGTCGGAAATACGAATCACTTATGGAAAGTAATTCCTACATTCGGAGATTTTGAACCGACCTCATGCAGCGTCATATTTTTTAAAACCGAAGATAACTCAGGATTTTCAACTTCTGACAATCCTGATATTTCGATTTTTCAAACATCAGACGGATTGCGTATTGAAAGCCCAAACGCCGACATCCAATCGGTAAAAATCTATGGCATTGACGGTAAACTCTTGTTTGACAAAGCAAATATATTCTGCAGAAATATTGAAATCCCGATTAAATACAAAGGTATTGTTCCTGTTGTGTTGAACATTGACAATCAAATTATTACAAGGAAGTTGGTCTTAAAATAATCTGTTTCGGTTAATCACCGGTGTATGTCGGAAAAACGTGTAAATATTTGATTTTATGTAAATTATAGATTTTTTTCAATCGAATGTTTTGTCGGTAGTGGGCTAAATGCGTTGAAGTGCAAGCGTGGACGCTTACAACATACAAAATACTATGCGTTTAGCGTCCACGCTAAACTTTAATCAACGGATTTATGACACTACCTTCGATTGAATTTCCACAGAATTTCTTATAACATTCAAGTCGAAATATACCTATAATATTAAGTTTTTCAATGTGTTATGAGTTTTCTTGCAAGGACTGTTTAATGTTACACATTTTACTGTCAAGTTAAAAATTGTTAAACCCATGCAAAAAAGAAATAAACCCCATTTTGGAGCGTTATATCTGTAATAATCGAAAAAATAGTTTGGCTTATGAAACAGTTGTACACATATTTCTTTTTAATTGACAATTTTACAAAAACAGAATCCCAAATGATTGATATTCAAAAGATGTTATCTGAAATTAAACGTTCGGAATCAATGCTCAATGCACTTGATAAATGCCTTGTAAATCCGAAAAACGAAGTTATTGAACGTATTTTGGCAGCAACTGTAGCGAAATAAAAAGTTTTTTGATACAAACCCGCTAAGATGCCCGAGCAATTTTTTGTCGGGCATTTTTTTTTGAAATTATGGAAGATTTTGAATATAATAACCCGAATTATTCACAAACTGTGTGAAACTTTGTGTAATACTTTGTGTAATACTTTGTTTTACAAAAAAAACGGTATCACAAAGTTACGCAAAGTGTAAGC
>DYOJ01000346.1 GCA_020720705.1 Acetofilamentum sp. | reverse complement strand
AAATTGTAGCGATAACTTCGCTTAGTTTACAACAAGTTAAAAGTTTGAGAACGGATTATCTTTTATAAACATTGTTTTTTATAAACATTGTTTTTTTTAAATAAGTAAAGTTTCAAAGACTATAAAAAATATTTTTACATGAAAATAAATGAATTATCACCCCAAAAAGTATGGCGTTTTTTTGACGAAATCACAAAAATACCCAGACCTTCAAAAAAAGAAGACAGAATTATTGAGTATCTGCTGAATTTTGCTAAGGAGCGAAATCTATATGCAGTCGCTGACTTATTTGGAAATGTAATTATCAGAAAATCTGCAACTAACGGACGGGAAAAATCAAAAACTGTGATACTGCAAAGCCACAGTGATATGGTGTGCGAAAAAAATTCGGAAACAGAACATAATTTTGAAACAGACCCGATTCAAACCTATATTGAAGACGGGTGGGTTAAGGCAAGGGGGACAACACTTGGCGCAGATGATGGTATCGGAATAGCAGCAACATTGGCAGTATTGGATTCCCATGAATTATCACACGGACCGATTGAAGCGCTGATAACTGCCGATGAAGAAACCGGAATGACCGGAGCGTTTGGATTAGCAGATAACGCATTAAAAGGCAAGGTTTTAGTTAATTTAGATTCCGAAGACGAAGGAGAAATATACATAGGCTGTGCCGGTGGAATGGATACCGTTGCCGTGTTTGAATATCAAAAACAAAACATTCCGGATAATGTTGCAACACTAAAGTTATCTGTAACCGGCTTAGTCGGAGGACATTCGGGCGATGAAATACATAAGGGTTTGGGTAACGCCGTGAAAATAATGACCAGATTATTATTACATTCCTCGAAGAATTTTAAAATTCGAATTGCGCATTTCGAAGGCGGAAATTTGCGTAACGCCATTGCGCGAGAGGCGTTTGCAACTGTGGTTGTGAAAAAAAAACATAAAAAGGATTTTTTACGCTTTATCGAGCAACAAATCGGATTTATAAAAAAGGAATTTGCACTTACAGACAAAGGCATGTCTATTGTTGCTGAAAAGGCTGATACCCCTGAATATCTGATAGATAAAAAAACACAATATGATTTACTCCATGCTTTGCAAGCCTGCTGGCACGGTGTATTTTCGATGAGTTCGGCAATCAAAGGTTTGGTTGAGACATCTACAAATTTGGCATCAATAAAGTTTGACGACAAAAATAAAATTATCATTACAACCTCGCAACGAAGCTCAATAGATTCGGCAAAACGTAATATGGCACAAACAGTTGCCTCAGCTTTTGAGCTTACGGGAGCAAAAGTAAGATTCGGTTCCGGCTACCCCGGTTGGGCACCGAATCCCGATTCGGAAGTTTTAAAAATATCTGCCCAAGCATATACAACATTATTTAACACCGAAGCTAAAATTAAAGCTATTCATGCCGGCTTAGAGTGTGGTTTGTTCTTGGAAAAGTATCCTGATATGGATATGATTTCCATTGGTCCGACAGTAAAAGGAGCACACTCGCCCGATGAACGTTTAGAAATAGAAAGCGTGCAAAAATTTTGGGATTTGCTTGTTGAAATTTTGGCAAAAATTGATTAGCTATATTTCGATTCAAGTAATTTTTTCAACGCAAGCCATTCATCTCGATAAAGAGCAGCTGATTTAAAGTCTAAATCCGCTGCTGCTTTGTGCATGGCTTTTTCTGCTTTTAGTGATGCAGATTGCAACTCTTTTTTGCTCATGTATTGCACTACAGGGTCGGCAGCAATTGCATTTTCAGTTTGGGTTTGTTCGTAAGATTTTGAATCTCGTTTTTCAGCAGACCGTTCGAGCATTCCTCCGATTTTTTTTGTTATTTGCTTAGGAATAAGATTGTTGGCAGTGTTATGCGCTATCTGTTTTTCTCGTCTTCTGTTTGTTTCATCAATTGTTTTTTGCATGGATTGTGTAATTTTGTCAGCATACATAATCACAAGTCCGTGCAAGTTACGTGCGGCACGCCCGGCTGTTTGAGTAAGCGAACGTTCAGAACGCAGGAAACCTTCCTTGTCGGCATCTAAAATTGCAACAAGCGACACTTCGGGTAAATCCAAACCTTCACGCAGGAGATTCACGCCAATGAGGACATCAAACAATCCACGTCTCAAATCCTCCATAATTTCAACACGTTCAATGGTGTCCACATCGGAGTGGATGTATCGGCAACGCACTCTGATTTTATCAAAATATGCAGCAAGTTCTTCAGCCATTCTTTTAGTCAAAGTTGTAACCAAAACCCGCTCATCTTTTTCGGCGCGAATTAAAATTTCTTCAGTTAAATTGTCTATCTGATTCAAGGTTGGGCGAACTTCTATGGGAGGGTCGAGTAAACCCGTCGGACGTATAATTTGTTCAACCACAATACCTTCGCATTTTTTCAATTCGTAATCGGCAGGGGTTGCACTTAAATAAATGGTTGTTTTCGTTAATTCTTCAAATTCATGAAATTTTAAAGGGCGATTATCCATGGCTGCCGGCAAACGGAACCCGAATTCGACTAAATTTTCCTTTCGGGAACGGTCTCCGCCGTACATGGCATGTATCTGAGGCAGAGTAACATGGCTTTCGTCAATAACGGTAATAAAATCGTTCGGGAAATAATCTAAAAGACAGAACGGTCTGGTTCCGGGTAAGCGACCGTCAAAATATCGCGAATAATTTTCAATACCGGGGCAATATCCGAGTTCTTTCATCATTTCAAGGTCGAATGTAACACGGTCTTCGATTCGTTTAGCCTCCAAATGTTTGCCGTTTTGTTTAAAAAATTCAACTTGTTTTCCCAAATCAAGTGCAATATCATCAATCGCTCGATGAAGCCGCTCGCGCGTTGTCATAAAAATACTTGCCGGATATATCCTCAGGGCTTCGTGTTTTTCTCCCGAAGTCGAAGTTAAGGGGTCGAAACTTAAAATTTCATCAATTTCATCGCCCCAAAACGAAATTTTGTACGCAATATCCGCATAAGCCGGAAAAATATCAACCGCATCGCCACTCACTCGAAATGTTCCGCGTTCAAAATTTGCATCATTTCTTGAGTATAAACATTCGACCAAATCCCGTAAAAATTTATTCCGGACATACAACATTCCGACTGAAATTTCAATAATATTTTCGTGAAAATCCTCCGGGTTACCGATACCGTAAAGGCATGATACAGAAGATACTACAATCACATCTCTCCTACCCGACAGCAAAGCAGTTGTAGTGCTGATACGTAATTTTTCTATCTCCGCATTGATTTGCAAATCCTTTTCTATATATTTATCCGAACTCGGAATATAGGCTTCCGGCTGATAATAATCGTAATACGAAACAAAATATTCGACAGCATTATGCGGAAAAAAACTTTTAAACTCACCGTAAAGCTGTGCCGCAAGCGTTTTGTTGTGGCTGAGTACCAACACCGGGCGATTTAGTTGAGTTATGATATTGGCAGTCGTAAAGGTTTTCCCTGAGCCGGTTACACCTTGCAAAATTTGGTAAGGAATGCCCGAGTTTACGCCGGCAACAAGCTGACGAATGGCATCCGGCTGGTCGCCGGTCGGAGAATAATCAGAAACAAGTCGAAAACCCATGTCGCAAATTTAGTAAAATTTTAAATCTTTATGTTTATTGTTTTATTCATTTTTAATTCGACTTTACGAAGTTAAAGATTTCGGCAAAATTTGTGCTTAGAATAGTTTAGC
>DYOJ01000345.1 GCA_020720705.1 Acetofilamentum sp. | reverse complement strand
TTAATGACTACTTAATGACTACTTAATGACTACTTAATGACTATTTTTGACTACTTAATGACAATACTTTCGATTGGAAAAAAAAGTATAATTAACATAAAATCAAGTATTTATACGTTTTCTTACAGACACTATTTGGAGCATTTAACAGCCAAAATCGTGATGTCATCTGTTTGTTCAATTTCGCCTTTCCATGTTTCGAGGCGGTTTTGTAATTCAATTTGTTGAGTTTCTAAGGATAAATCGGACAGGTCTGTGATTAACTGTTTGAATTGTTTAGACCCAAATTTTCGGTAATTTTCGCCGCCGAGTTGGTCTATGTAACCATCTGATACTAAATAAACTGTATCATTTTCGACTAAGTTTATGCGTTCTGTTTTAAACGGACGCTCGGCGGGATAAAAGCCAATCGGATTTTTAACAGATTTGAGTTCGATGAATTCCGTGCCTCTGACAATATAGAGCGGATTGTTTGCGCCTGAAAATTGCAATTCGGCTGTTTCCGTATCAATAAAAGACAACACAATGTCTAAGCCGTTTGAATTGTTATTGCCAAAATTTTTAAACGTTGTTTTAAATCTGCTTCTTAACATTTCGAGCGCGTCCGAAGGCGATGTAACTTTGTCTCGTTTAATTATTTCGTTTAAAAATGAAATAGCCAACATTGTCAAAAATCCGCCCGGAACTCCATGCCCGGTGCAATCTGCAACTGCAAAAATTTTAAAATTATCTTGTGTAGCAATATAATAGAAATCGCCGCTTACAACTTCTTTTGGTTGATAAATCAGAAAATGAGTCGGAGCATAATTCTGCATCAAACTCGGAGCCATCAACATTGAATCCTGAATTGATTTAGCATAATTTATACTGTCCGTAATATTTTTGTGAGCTTGTTCAATGATAACTTTCTGCTGTTTAGTGGTTTCAAGCGCAACAGTCATTTCTTTATTTAGGCGTTTGAGGTCTTGCTCATATTTTTTTCGTTGTGTTACATTGTGTATAATGCCCTCAAAACCAATAGGTTGCTTATTTGCATTGTATTGTGCAATTACGTTCATTGTGCCATGAAAAATCGAACCTGCTTTGTGTGTCATGGTTACGGCATAGCTTACAAATCGTCCGGTTGAGTAGAGTGATTGTAAAAATTCATCTTTAAACTTTTCATTGACATAGATTTGTTCAAAAACTTTAGCCGCAATAATTTCATCTAAATTCTTATAACCGAGATGTTTACGAACAGAAGGACTTGCATATATCAAACGTCCTTCAACATCGGCTTTAAAATAGATGTCCTCCAAATTTTTAAGAGTATTTTCAAATTGCTCTGTTTTTTCACGAATCGTGAGTTGTGCTTTTTCAAACTCGGTAATGTCTTCTTTTATAGCGATATAGTTAATAATATTGCCTGCCGGATCTTTTACCGGAGCGATAATTGCACGTTCGATAAACAGTTCATGCTGTTTTGTTTGGTTGAACAGTTTGCCTTCCCATACGTTACCGGCGATAATTGTTTCCCAAAGGTTTGTAAATGTTTCTTTTGGTGTATGTTGTGTTCTTAAAATTCGTGGATTTCTACCTACGGCTTCTTCATAAGTCCAGCCGGTGAGTGCAGTAAAATACGGATTTACATATTCAATCGTTCCGTTTGTGTCCGTAATGACTACGGTAACAGGACTTTGCTCGAGTGCTGTGTAATATTTATTTAGTTGTATGTTAAAATGCGATAAAATTTCATTCTTGGCAGACAATTCGTTTGCTTGATTTTTTAGTTGTGCCTGAATGGTATCTCTGTGGACAACGGCAGCGAGTATAGAGGCAATGGTTTCTAAAAATTCGGCTTCGTCATGAGTATAGGCATGTTCATGTTCTACGTCAACGTTCAAAATTCCGAGTGTGTTGCCGCTGAACGATAATGGCACATTGTAATGTCCGTGTTCGGTCATTTCGTCAGTTTTGATAGAATGTTCCGGCGTAATATGGTTGTGAAACAACGTTTTTTCGAGTTCTAATGCTCTTCCGCAATAGCATTGTCCCGGTTTTATAATAGCACATTTTTGAACTAAATCTCCTAAATCTTTTTGAGCTGTCAGTATTAAATTCTCATCTTTATCTTTCAAAAAGACCGCGCCTTTGCTTACAATATTTAACCAAGGCAACTTGAACATCAACTCTAAGGCTGATTGTAGAAATTCATTGATTTTCAGTTCGGAGCGTATTGATAAAGCCAACAACTCGCCGATAAATGCTCGTTCGTATAATTTGGACGAAGCCTGTGTCAGTTCCAGATTTTTGTCCTCTAAATTCTCTTTCAGAACAGTTAGTTCTTCGTTATTTTGCCGTAGTTCTTCATCCGCTGCAAGAAGTTCGTTATTCTTTTCACTCAATTCCGATTTCTGAAGGTGCAACAAATCATTCTGATGTTGAATTGCGGCAGTTCGTTGTTCTATCAATGCTTCCAATTCGGAAGCGCGTTTATTTTTTATCTTATTGACTAAATAGAAGTTAAGCCCTAATAAAACAACAAAAATACTTCCTGCTGATATCAGAAATGCGTATAAATTATTGTTCCGAATTATCGTTATTCGGGCTTTAAAATCAGAATACGGAACGATTACATAAAGCTCCCAACCCGACGAAAGCGGAGCATAACTAAGCTGTGTTTCAGATAAATGCGAAAAATCGGGTAGGGTAGTCGTTCCTATTATTCCGGCTTTCACAGAATCGGAATATAGACGAATATCAGAATTGAATTTTTGTGCAAAAGATGTTAAAGATTCGCGCATAATCATAGTAGTATCCGGATAGGTCATAACTGCCCCTGAGGCAGATACCAAAAATGCAAAACCTGTCTCAAATATCTCAAATTCAGAAAGATACGAACTAAATTCAAGGAGGAAAATATCAGTAGCCAAAACCCCGCGCACCTCACCTGTTTTGCGTTTGAACGGTATCGAATATGTTGCCATGACGGTCATCCCGGCTGTAGAGTCAGCATAAGGTTCGGTCCACACAGGCTTGGCTGATTCTTTAGCAGGTTTGTACCATTCTTTCAAAAAATAGTCTTCGGGCTGAATGTCATAATTTACATAAAGCAATGAATCAGTATCTCTGTAAATGTATGGTTCATAATATTTTACACTGTCATTGTAAGCATAAGGTTCGTAAGCTGCACACAATCCGTATATGCTCGGATTTCGGCGAACCAACTCACGAAGTGTTCTTACCAATTCGTTGTGCTTAAGATTTCCGTTTTCAAGAACTGCAACAAAATCGCCGGATGTATGTGTCAGGTCTTTTAGTTTTACCTCAATTTTTTGTCTGATTCGTTCTGACGTTTGCTTAAATTCTTGATTTAGTGCTTCGATTGTTTGCTTTTTTTGTTCTGTATATCTGAAATAAAAGCCGATTCCGAGCACAATAGTTGTACTCAAAAACCACAATAAAAACTTTATGAATGATTTTTTTAACATCGTTCTCAAAATAGGTTCAAAACATGTATTGTTTTCAAAAAATTGTAAACAAAAATACATGACAAAAATCCTGCAAAGATATTTCTAATTTTTGAGAAATCGTTTATTTTATCAAAATTTTCAACTATGACTTGTTTCAAAACTTCGTTAGTTCTACTTTACAAAACTTCGTAAGATTTTAGATGTTAGACATTAGTGTCATGTCAATTTTGAAATGACGCTACATTGTCCTACGGACGAATGCAGGT
>DYOJ01000344.1 GCA_020720705.1 Acetofilamentum sp. | reverse complement strand
TTAAACTTGCAGAATGTTCAATTCCGTACACAAACGGCAATGTATTCAGGTACGAAACTACAGAAATTCTGACAGGTTCATCGTTTTGCATATCAAATAGTTACAGGTTCAGAACTTTCAATCGTAACCATTGAAACAGTTGCAGCCATCACCGACAGAATTGCAAAAAAAGTTGATACGACTACCCCGCAAAACGGAACCATCAGGCTGAGTGAGAAAACAGCTCCGTTAACTACCGCAATCCATTTGTATTTACGCACGTATCGCACACTTGCACGCAAATTACGCCCGTGTCGTTCGTTGGTATAATCCATATATGAAAATCCGAAGAAATAGCCTGATATAAAGAACATTACAATAGGCATCAGCCAGCCGATGACAGGTATAAAACTTAATACGAATGTCAATATCAAAAATAGAGTTTCAAAAAACATGTTTCTGATTGTTATCGCCAATCCTCTCAACACATCTTTTACCAACTGTTTGAAATTAAACGGATAATCAACTTCACCTAAATATTCTTTTTCAACCTTTTCTGAAATGACAGATAAAATAGGCGACATCACAATCATCACAATAAATCCGCCGTAATAGGCAAAGATAAAAAAGAACAAAATCTTGACTAACAGCCAAATAACACCGCTTAATGCTCCACTCAGAAACTCAGCTCCCCAAAAATCCGCTCCCTGCAAGCCTATCCACATTTCAAAATGTTCGGCAGCAGTGGACGACAAACCGCCTACTGCAGTCATACCGCCTACAAAAAGTAAGAGATTTATCAGTAGCGGGTACAAAAAATATTTTGCGTAACCGCGTTTGAACGCGAGATTAAACGCTTTTCCGTACCCCTTAAATGCGATGGAAATTTGATTACCTACTGTCATAAAATTCTGCTTATGGGTTAAAGTTTTAGATTAAATATATTTCAAATTTCAAGTCGTAAAATAGCTGTCGAAATTCTTATTTAGCAGGTACAGAATCGGTTTCAAAGCTCAGCTTATATTTTTCAACAAACTCAGCCTGAGCCTTTTTTAAAGCATCAAGCGGAATTTTCATTTCTTTTTCAATGTTCTTGTTTAATTTCTCCGCTTCTTTTTTATGCGTTTCCGTAAATGCGGTATCCGGTATGCAATACAATTTGTAGATTTGGATAAACTCATTGCCAATAAGCTCCAAGTAACTATTTATCAATACATTGGTTGGTTTGAAAAGGATATCGTCGCCACCAAATGAGCCTACTTTTGAGATGTCGGATTTAGACATTCCCAAATTTACTTTGCTTGATTCTATTTGTTTGGAAATCAAGACTGTATCATAAGAGTTCAGACACACAATCAGGGTATCCATCGAGGCATTTACCGATTTGTGAATGGTTACGATTTTTTCGTTGTATGCAGCAGCTTCCTGCGCCGATGGGGCACATGATGACAAATATATGATTGTCGTCAAGGCAAAAATAGATAGTATTCTATTCATTTTCAATCAATTATATAGGTTTACTAAATTTACTTCTTCTTTTTTTAATATCAGATTATAACGATTAGCAAAGTCCTGTTGGGCATTGCTTAATTTAACGAATGCTTTTTTAATACGCTGATTTTTAGTTGTTTGAACTTTTACAAACTCGTTTTCTCCTTTTAAACCAAAGTCTTCATCGGGCAAACAGTATAATCGGTACATTGTTTGGTATTCTTCATGTAAAACACTATCCATACAACGTAAATAATCCCGATGTGCGACATACAATAAGCTGTCATTTTTCAATTTACCTCGTTCTGATAAGGCTCTCAAATTTCTATGTACATAAATTTTTGCCGAATCTAATGCAACTTTAATTTTAAGTGTATCAAAGCTCATAAATGCAGATTCAAGGCTGTCTCCTGCAACTTTTACCTGCAACTGCCAATAAGTCAGCTTACGGTTGTACGCATCTGCCTGTTTTGGAGTAGGTCCGCAAGCAGACAGCACAACCGACAGAGAAAAAACGAGTATTATATGTTTATAACCTGTAACCATTAAATTTTTAATCCGCTTTTGAATGGTAAAAAAGTCATAAAATCGGAATGGTGCACAATGTATGCCTCAGTCGAACGTTTTATCAGGTTGCCTTCATCCGCATGTGCGGCTATAATGTGGCACACTTCGGGCGGCATACCGCAGGCTTCGGCGAGTGAAACGCCCGAAAACGGATGTCGAACATATTTACCGTAATTGCTTTGTATCGCCTTTCCGTCAGCATCAAGCTCATATTCAAGCAGTTTACCCACATCAGCAAGAATTGCGCCCGCTATCAACACATCCATATTTACTGGTAAATCGTTGCCGTAAAATTTATTGATGTGAGTTCCCGCATCTCGAGAAATGTGAACCACCGATACTTTATGTGCCATAAACGACACATTTACAGGCACTAAAAGTGTAAAGGGTATTTGCAATAAATCATCGGCGCTGAGAACACTTTTTTCTAAAGCTAAAGCCCACACAGCCGCTGTTTTATCTCGCAATACGTCATTTTGAATCCATAACAACTCTTCGCCCCAGAGTTTTTTTACTTCCGCAGTCATAAAATTTATTTTTGATTTTTTACAAAGATATAAATTTCTGTTTTTTTAAGCAAAAAAGAAACAGTATTTACATTACCAATTGTTTAATGTTGAGCGTTTAGTATCTGCAATGTATATGATTATAAAGTAATTAACTTAGATTTTTGTTTCATTTTATTCACGTAACCGGATAGATATTTTTTGTGAAAGTAGTAAATTTTACAATTCTTTAGTCCTTAAACGCGTAATTTTCTGTACAAACCCGACAGAGAGCAAATAAAATAAAACCACAACACTTAATACAGCGGCAGGTATTGCGGCGCGCGGTTCAAACAATGCCAATGAGGTTGCAACCGAAAAACCTGTGCTTTTTATGGTCAACATCAGATTTCTGCTGATAATGTCCCGCTCGGATAAGCGTTTGCGCATCACAAGATTGTAAACGATGCCTGTTCCGTACATGCCGACAATCAAAACAAGCAGTAATCGGAATAATAATTCTATATCACTGAATATCAATGATTTATTTAATCCTACGGCTGTGTATATCAGTAAGGCAAAACCCCAATTTACGACTTCCGGGCGGGCTTTTTCGGCAAATTTTTGCAACTTGGGCAGGCGTAGAATGCGAGATAAAACCAGTGGTAAAACAATGATTTTTACAATGGTTTCCAACAATGCCGATAACGCAACAGTCTGTGAACTAAAGGTCGAAATGATTAAAGGTGTGAGAACGAAGGCGGCTATAAATGTACCTAAAATTCCGGAAAGTGCAAAACGAACATCGCTGTTGTAAGTGTGTGTAAACGGCACAACAGCAACGCCCGGCGGTCCGGCAACAATTACCACAAAGCCGGCAAATACCAACGAATCATCTATAAGCAAGTATGCTAAGCCAAGTATCACCGTGCCGAGCACGACATAATTCAGCCACACGGAAACTGCAGTTACTCGCAACATATATCGAACATCGGTCAATGCCTTGAATCCGATACCTGATGTCGAAAACAACATTATAAACGCTAATATCCAAGTGGTGTAATCCTTAAACAAATTTGCTCCGCCGGGCAAACCAATGCCCAACGCAAGCGAAAGCAACAAAACACTATTACGATTTAATATGATTTTTAATAACATTATATCAAAATTACAAACCGCAAATATCGTTTGTTTTTTCCGTTTCTAAGAAAATTC
>DYOJ01000343.1 GCA_020720705.1 Acetofilamentum sp. | reverse complement strand
ACTATTCTAAGCACAAACTTTGCCGAAATCTTTAACTTCGTAAAGTCGAAATAATAAGCATTTTAGATTTCAATTATTTTCTCAACGATAAACGATATTTTAGACGTTGCAGCTACAAAGATTTTGAAACGGGAGAATTATATCCTGAATTGGATTTTGCAGATTTATATTTCGTCGAACTCCGAAAATTTGATAATGAATTTAAACATATTCAAACAACCTTAGACCGCTGGATAACTTTTTTGAACCGTGCGACGGAGCTTGATAAAGAAAATTTGCCCGACGAATTGAATGACCCTGATATAATACAAGCAATGAAAACGATTGATACAATGAGTTTAAATGCCAAAGAACGTGAATATTATGAAAGCGAGAAAAAAGTAATGCGTGATAGAGACGCTGTAATGCAAACAGCAGTAGAAAATGCTATTGAAAATAGAAATCTGGAAATTGCTAAATCTTTAAAACTTAAAAACATTCCGATAGAAATTATTAAAGAAACAACAGGATTAACAAAAGACCAAATTGATAAACTTTAAACGATTAAATGCAAGTATAGGCATCGTGCGGAACTTAAAACGTTTACATTGTAATCTGTTGAAACATTTTATTCATTCATTCAACAACGAATTTACAAATACCCAACAACTATCTCTAATGTCTGTTTGTTTATTTGTTGATAACGTTGGTTCGAAATAAGATAAACATTAATTATTTAGCAAAGAGAATATTACAAATTTTCAAATTGTTGGTTATTCGGTGATTTGTTTAATTGTTTAAAAAAAGTCTGAAAACCGGACTTTTTAGTTAAACTATAAACAAATAAACGATTTAACATATAACCAAAAATGATTCTTAAATACTGAAAATATACTAATTATAATATAATCTTATTTCGAACTAAGGTTCTAAGGTTTTTGTCTGAAAGTTTGGACTGTTATAATTTCTTGATTTTAAGGAATAAATAGGGGTTACTTAAAGTCTTTTTTCTTAAATATTAACCAAATAGTTTATGAATCCAGGTGAATTTTTTATTAAAACTTCACCTTATTCACAAACGTTTTGCGATAGTCGTCGTATTTTTGGGTTTTGTAGGCTTCGGAGGCGAAGAAATTGAGTATGGTTTCAAAAGGTGCAGGGGGGATAAAGCCATGAATCTCAGTGATTTGTTGTCCGGCAGAGTTTACGAATACTAAAGCAGGCATTTGATAACTTTGCTTCATGTATGCTTTTACGATGTCGTGCGGGGCAAATTGAGCACCGGGCTTGTAGGTGTTTCCGAAAAACGTAACCGTTTGCGTACCTGCTGCATCCAATTTTACAGGGATAAATTTTTCGTTGATAACGTCGGCGATAATTTTACTGCGGTAATTTACGGAATCCGAAATGCGACACGATTGACACCAAGTTGTATAGGCTGATAAGAGAATAGGTTTGCCTGATTCTTTGCTCATTTTTTCGGCTGTTGCGTAATCATACCATTTAACGCTACCGGTACTGTCCGGACGCAGATTTGAAGGAATGGCGTCAAGCTCTTTCTTCTCAAAATTTTTCGAATAACTCGACTTAAAATACCGATTAAAATCTTCTAAACTGACATTTGCATACAAATCCTCTGCAAAATAAACCAAAAACGGTTCTAATTGCGGGATGCTTTGATAGCCCGGCACAGGGAAAAATTGCTGATTTCGTCCCATGTAAACGATTGTCGGAAAGGAATATCGCCCGTTCATCAGAAATTTTGCGAGGTCGTGTTTCGGTTTGCCTTCGCCGCCGGGGTTGGTGTAAGTTTTTCCCTGAAAGGTTAACGTATCGAACGTTTCGGCATCAAAACGGATGTTGTAATAATTTGAATTCATATATCCAGCGATGCTTTTGTTGGCAAAGGTTGTTTTCATCATGTGCGTGCACCAGCCGCACCACTCGGTGTACACATCAATAAACAAAGGGCGAGCTTGTTGTTTTAACAGACTGTCCACTTGGTTTATATCGTACCATATCACCTCTGACGGTGCTATTAATTCTTGTGCACGAAGGTTTTTCAAGTGTATATTGAAAACTGCTAAACCAAAAAAAACAATAAAAAGACGATGTTTCATAAAAATTATAGATATATCCGGATATGTATCAAAACGAAAATTATGTGAAAAAAATTGCTAAGCGAAAGACGAAACGGCTTCTGCAAGTTCGTTCTTAAAATTATAAATATCAATATGCAGGTCGGCTTTTTCGTGCGCAAGTGCTCCGTGTGTTTGGAATGTTTGCAGTGTATTAAAAAAAATATCAGCTAATTCTTTTACTTTCAGTAGCTCTCTTAAAATAATTGCGTTATCTTCAATATCAGGCAAGTCGAGCATGATTTCAGAGATTTCGGATGCAAGTGTGATTAATTTAGAACTTGCCGGCGTTTTAAAGTTTGCCTTATCCATTGATTTTAAAAGCGATACAGTATTTATGGAAAGCATATATCCTTTATTGCTCAGGGTTTCAATTGTTTTCGGAGAAATTGGTGCCATGTTTAAAATAATTTATTAGTTTGTTCGATATAATTCAAAATATCAGCTTGTCCCTGTTTGTTTGTGGCTGAGGTGCTGAAAATTGGCGGCAAACTGTCCCAAGTTTCAAGCATTTTTCTTTTGTAAGCCGCAATATTTTTATCAAATTCAGTTCCGGATAACTTATCTATTTTTGTAAAAACCATTGAGAAGGGGATTCCGTTTTCGCCTAAATTTTCCATAAATTCAATATCAATTCGTTGCGGCTCGAGGCGTGAATCTATCAGCAGAAATAAATTGAGTAAATTTTCGCGTTCCGTTATATAATTCTTAATAAAACCGCTCCATACTTTACGCTGTTTTTGAGACACTTGCGCATATCCGTATCCGGGTAAATCCACGAGATACCACGCGTCGTTTATTAAAAAATGATTAATCAGTTGTGTTTTTCCCGGTTTTCCGGAGGTTTTTGCCAAACTTGAATTACTAACCAACATGTTTATCAGGGATGATTTTCCAACGTTTGAGCGTCCGATAAAGGCATATTCGGGCTTGTCCGGTTTGGGACATTTCCTTACATCGGTATTACTGATAACAAATTCGGCTTTTGTAATGCGCATGACTTTTTTAAAGTTAAATGATTGGTTGAAATACAACGAGTTGTCAAAATTATTCTTCTTCGTAAAATTCTTTCAAATATGCAAAATAGGTATTTGTCCAACCTTCTGTGATGTCCTCGTAGGCATCGTCGGGTATATTGGTATGAATCAATTCGACCGATGTTGCATTGCCCTTATCGGGATGCAATTTTATTGTAACTATAGAATCTTCGGCTTGTTCGCCGAAATACCACTGCTGCACAATTTTTTTACTCGGCTCAAATTCAAGATTTTTTCCGGTGATACTGCCGTCCCACAACGAGAACTCGGTATTCGGTTCGGGAATCATTTCAACCTTGTCGCCTGTCCAAAGGCTTATGGTTGTGGCAGTTGTGAGAGCCAAATAAACCTCCTGCGGCGTTGCCGGAATCCGATAATATTTTTTAAACGTGCGCAACATAAGTGTAATAATACAATTAGTTTAATTTATTAAATATCGTAAAATATTGAATATGCAGTGTCTGTAAGAAAACTCATAAGTCGTTGATATACATGAAAATACAAAGATGTTTCGACTTGAATATTTCCGAAAATTCGATTGAAAAACAGTGGAAATTCGATTGAAACTAAATAAAAACAATGAAT
>DYOJ01000009.1 GCA_020720705.1 Acetofilamentum sp. | reverse complement strand
TTTTATGATGGTAGCTTGTAAAAAACGGCACTGCTCTCCAAACGATAAAAATAATAGTAACTATTCAGCCACTCTTGATTTTTTAAACAATTGATTATCAACACTGTATAAAAATCAATAAAACTTTAACATATTTTAACTAAATTTTAATTCATTGTTAATCAATTTGTTATAAATAAATTATCAAATTTTATACTGATGATATAATAAAATAATATTTATATGTTATTATCAATCAGTTGTTTATAGCGGCTGAATAGTTACAAATTATATATGAGTTCAGTATAAAAAGTCATAAAGTTGAAAACTTGTAAAGTTAAATTACTGATAATAAGTAATTTACGTAAATTATAAAATATTTTCAAAAACACTGATAATCAAGCATATAGATTGTTTAGCTAAAATAAAACAGGCTTTTTAGACCGGACTCACTAATTTTCAAAATTTAATATTTGTATCGAACACAAAAATAGCAGTTAGTTTTTTACTTTCACTATACAATTTTAAACAGCAGGAAATAATTTATCAAATAAACTATTGACTTTACAAAAAAAGCAGTATCTTTGCAGTCTGATTTCATTATTACGGGGTCGAAATGGTTTCGACGGCGAGGATAATGGGGTTGTAAGCATGTCGAGCCATGTAGATTGACTCGTAAATCCGGTCTGCAAACCAACAAACGGCAATAACACAGATTATGCTCTTGCTGCGTAGTTGAATAAAGTAAACTCACGCTTAATCCCGATGCAAGGCGTTGGGACGAGACGTCTCCCAAAAAGTTTGACTGACACTTTTTGTTTATGAGGCGCGATCGAGTTCAGAATAGCTTGTACGGTGTCTCGGAGTGCAGGTGAGATTCAGAGGCTAAGGATGGCGTAGGGTGTTTGTTCCCGGCGACAACTCGAAAACCAATAATAAACTACACATGTAGAAAGCAATTTTGTTACTTGTTCGGACGCGGGTTCGACTCCCGCCGGCTCCACACAGGGTTTTTAAGAATCCACATTCTAATACTCTAAATCCACATTAATAAGGGTTTAGAGTATTTTTTTGAGGCTCGCAGGCAGAAGAATATTTGGTTTATACAGAAAAATCTCCTTATTTTGTGATACATTTTCTAAAACGGATTTACGTAAACTACACGCAATACTTTGATAATGTACCCGAAACAGCATGAAATATCATTATCGGCGGCTATCAACCCGCCCAAAAATGGCTGAAAGACCGCAAAAACCGTGAATTGATTTTGAAGACATTCTGCACTATCAAAAAACAATTGTCGCCCTCTCGGAAACGGACAGATTGATGAAGGAAATTGATAAAATTGGGGTCGAGTAAAATGCACGGCTGTTTCTCCATAAACCTAATTTATTGATACACTGTATTATTAATGTTTGTAACTTTTAAAAACTTATATAAAATATTGAGAAAATTTAACTAATTTTGGGGGTTGAATCTTATGCGAAAAAATTGGATTCTAATTCAAAAGTGAGATATGTTTGAAAAAATAATAAGCGAACTTGATTTTACGAATGCGGAGGGGCTGGTCAGAGTCTCTTGTAAAGATGACGTTAATATCAATGCAAGCGAACGTAAAATTTTATATTTAGCTGAACGAGATTATCATGCCGATGCTGTTTTTTTTCTAAAAGAAAACGGAAAATCTATTCCGCAATTTTTTATTTATGATAATGCCACCTCATTAAACAATAAATATTCCGAAGTCAGCAAAGAAGAGATTCATAAAAGACTATGGAGTAGCCAGATTGTGCCTTTATATTTTATTTTCAGCCAAGATAAAGTTGAAGTTTATAATGCCAAGCGCAAAATTGATAATTCAAAAAAAAAAGAAGGTGAAATTAAACCGGAAGATAGCTTACCTATTACTGATTCATTAAGTTTAACCGGTGAAATTGAAAAAAAATTCAATGAATTAAAACAGTTTTATTCTATTCATTTATTTCAAAACGGCTCATTTTGGGACACCGAGACTTCAAAACGAAAATATTTGGACGAAAGAATAACAAAAGAAAGCCCTTTCGATATTTTGATTGACAATCTACGCGATTTAAAAAAGACTTTGGAAAATAATGGAGTGGAGGGTAATGTGCCGAACCGTGTTGTTGTTTTTTGTATCTTAATCAAGTATTTAGAAGAGAAAAAAGACAATTCCGAAAACAGTGTTTTTGAAAAGGGCAAAGCAAACGTTTTCCGAAGAAAGTGGGATGCTCCCGGCTTTTCTGCATTAATATCTAACGGAAAATTTGTTGAACTTTTAGATTATTTAGCCGAAAAATTTAACGGAAAAATTTTTGAACTAGACGAAAACGAAAGAACAATAATCCGGAATTTCAAACCTGATACGTTAAATGCACTGTCGGACTTTGTAAATGCGCAACACAAAGTAGACAACAAAAACTATTATCTATGGAAATTGTATTCGTTCCGGTATTTGCCTGTCGAGCTTATCAGCCGTATTTACGAAGAATTTATGCCTCAAACAAAAGGTGCAGTTTATACGCCACCGTTTTTGGTCGATTTTCTGATAGATGAATGTATGCCTTTGGAGGAATACAAAAAGTTTGAAGGTGAACAATTTAAAATTATTGACCCGGCTTGCGGGAGTGGGATTTTCTGTGTATCAGCATTTAAACGTTTGTTGGATTGGAAAGTAATAAACAACTACGAAAAATCGGACAGAAAAAATTGGAATACAACTTTTGAATTAGCTACGCTTAAAAAAATTGTAAAAGACAATATTTTTGGTGTCGATTTAGCACCCGAAGCCGTACAGATTGCTATTTTCAGCTTGACCCTTGCCATGCTCGAAAAACTAACCCCTTTGCAATTATGGGACGATTTGGATTTTGATGATACGAATACTAAAAAAGACCGCAAATTTGATGCTCTGAAAGATAGAAATATTTTTCATTCCGATTTTTTTAAATTTCTAAAAAATGCCGATACGGATTTTGATTTGGTGATTGGAAATCCTCCATTTGTACGTGGTAATTTCGACAAATTAAAAAAAGATAATGGACTTGATTTTCCAAATAATATTCCTAAAAACTTAGCTATTCTGTTTCTCGACCAATCAATAAAACTACTTAAAAACAATGGTTTGCAATGTTTGATTGTAAAATCCTCTACTTTTTTATATAATGAGGGTGCTGTGAATTATCGTAAACAATTCATGCAAAAATATTTTATTCCGCAAATAATTGATTTTACACATCTGAGAGAATCTTTGTTTGTAATTGACAAAATAGATGAAAATACGAATAAAAAAAAGAAAACAGGAAGAGTTGAAACTTGTGCCATTTTTGTAAAAAAAGAAATGCCCAATGAAAAGACCCAAACCTTACATCTAATCAGCAACCGAACAACACTTGAAGAAAACAAAACATTTTTCAATTTCGATACATACAATTTTCATTATGTAACGCTAAAACAAGCTCTTACCCAAAAATACATTTGGAAGGCAAACCTTGTGGGCGGTGGGCGTTTAAGGTGGATTGTGGACAGATTGAGTAAAATAAAACCGACTTTGGGCGAATTTTTAAAAGAAAAAAAGTCGCAAGGTTGGGCTTATGGAGAAGGATTTATTTTAGGAAAGAAGAATAAAGATATTTTAGAAGGAAAAACAACTTTTGAAAAAGAGGAGAATTGGTTAAAGAAAAATCACATCGAAGCTGAATGGTTGTTTGAAAAACCTAATGTTTGTAAAGAAAATTTTGGCATTAATGATTGTTACGAAACCTCAGTTTTATTTGGAGTAAAATATTTTCAAGCACCAAGAAACCAATATAGAGACATATTTCTAAAACCAAATATAATAATTCATTATTCTTCTATAAATGAAATTAATCTAATAAAAAACGCACAAAGAGAAGAATTGATTTTTGATAATATGTTTGTTGGAATACATTTTCCAACCGAAAGCGATATGGATTATATTTACAAATATTTTAAGCGAAATAATAAAATCTTAAGCTTAAATAATTATCTAACAAGCAGTAAGTTGTTTGTTAATAAAGAAGGTGTAATTATTAAATCAGACATAGATAATCTTCCCTACCCGCAAACCGAAGATGAACAAATAGATTTACAGTTAAGCAAATCAGAAACGATTTGGCAAAATGATGTTTTTGATTATTATATTCATCAAGCAAAATCTTCAAATCCAAAATCAAATCCATTAAATATAGAAATTTTTCCGAAAGGAAAAGAAAATAAAAAAGACAAAGAATTTATACTAGATTATGCCGAAACTTTTGTTTGGTTAATGAATATTAACTATTCTGCAAACAAAGAAAAAAGTTTTGTTGCTCGAAAAATAACTGTAACACAGTCTTATATCGCCGTAGAATTTCATTACTGCACCGAAAAATTAGAGCCCGAATTTGAATACAAATCCGAAGATGAGTATCAAGATTATTTTACAACTCAAACAGGAAATAAAAAAATTACGCGTATAGTTCAATACATTGATTACCCAAACAATAAAATCTTTTTCATAAAACCTCGACAAAAACGCTATTGGTTAAAATCAATTGCTGACAGAGATGGAATGATGTTTTTTTCAGAAATTTCAAATAATCATTATAACAAATAGCTATATGATTAAAGAAAATAATATCTGGCAAAAAACACAATCAATTCCAAGTGAGTTTTCGATTAGTGGAAAAATTATTTCTGTTTTAACCTTTTTAGAAATAAATCTACACGAATTTTCTGAAAAATATGAAAAAGAAAAAGAAGATGATGAATGGATTTTAAACGAAAAATTGTTTGAACTTTTAAATATTCAATCACGAAATATGCTTTTTCAGTTTATTCCGGAATATAAATACAAAAATAAAAGCAAGCCGGATTTTGGAATTAAAGAAGTGAAAAAAAATGAAATAGGAAGATTTGTTTGTGATTTTTCATCAGAACATTTTTTTGATATTGAATGTAAAAGACTTTATGATGTTTACAATAACGATTATGTTCGTAGTGGTATTCAACGTTTCAAAGAAAACAGACACGGTGTAGATTTTCCACAGTCGGCAATGATTGGATATGTAGAAACCAACGATTTTGATTATTGGCACACAAAAGTAAATTCATGGATACACGAACCGGATGAAAAACTAAAATTGATTTCAAATTCAGTTGTCAGAAAACTACAGTCAAGACATTTGAGAAAAGACTCTAACCATAATGCAATTGACTTAACTCATTTTTGGATTCAAATAAATTGCTCGAATTAAACAATTTCGTAATAAACCTTCTGCAATTCAAAACGATACTCAATAGTTCACGTTTTCGGCTCAATCTTTTTGTTCGAGTTTTTTCTCTGCATATTGCACAGCCACAATTCAATGAGTGTTTTTCGCTTATATTAAATTTAAGACAGCAGATTACAGAATACAGAATATAAAATATTGTAAATCTAAACTTTAGAAATAAAACTTGTAATTAATTTTAATTCGGTTTATTATAATGAATTTGAGTTTTTATACCCTTAACTCGAACAAATCCCATAATCGGTTACGCTTTAGGGCGTAATTTCTGTCTGTATCTTTCAGCATAATCGTATCATACTCAGATAATGCTTAACACAACATTAGATCTGTCTAACAAAGTATCGCAACGCCGTTTTTTAGAGTATTTTTTTGAGGGTATTTGCTTTAAGCTGTTGCACGTATGGCTTGAGTTCAGGTTTTTGATAATTCGTAATTTCGAAAAGCAAAAAAAGTCAAAAACTCAAAAATGGTTAAAGTATCAAGTTGTTTTTTCGGTTGAAGCGGTCTTTCCTTGAGCCGTAAATACGACCGGCAATGATTGATGGGATGAAAATGACCAAAAACACAAATTTTACAGTTGCGGATTCCGGATAAGCACCCGAAGTATCTCCCAAAATTTGCAAAATATTTCCGAATGTAAACTCCGGAACGAACAAAAAAATTATCACAATACTGAGCAAAAATCCGCCGAAAAAACCCACAAACGTAAACAAAGAACTATTCCAAGTATCTGCTTGTAAGCGATGTACGGATTTTAAATGCGAAATAAAATTTTCATTTTGTTTTTCGTAACTCGCACGTTCTTTGGGAGTTCCGTTGATACGTTCGGAGATAGATTTTGAGAGTTCTTCGATTTCAGGTTTTAGTTTCCGACAATGCTCACAGGAGTCCGAAAAGGTATCTATATGAAAAGCAATACGTTCGAGCCTGTCAAGTTTATAGAATCCGTAATCTCGTTTGTAGATTTCGCTTCTTTGCTCCTCTATGTTTCGTTTTATTTGTTCTGCCCAAACATTTAATTTTTCCATATTTTATACAGTAATAAATTCGTATTTTTGGATTTAAGACATCAGATTACAGAAAACAGACTGTAAAATATTGTAAATCTATATTTTAGAAATATTCATAGTCGGTTTAATTTCATCAATTCGCTACTTCTGCAAAAGATAGTCTATTTATGGTAAGATATTGATTTATTGTAAATTAGATTTGAAAACTACTTCAATTTGAAATATTTATTAACTATTTGGAATCGGGTAATTTATGTCTAATATCTAACGAAGTATTCCCCGATATATGTCGAAAAAATCCACGTTCATATCCTACAGTTTTGATTGGGTAAAATTTGGGTTTTTATGTGCCAAAATGATGCTTGAGTGTGGCGGAATGTGAATTCTGCCTTGCTCAATTTTAGCCTCACTATGAGTAATCGGAATTAATCCGGATTGACGATTATCTGCAAGTAAATCAAAATTTTCGGGAAATATTTTGTCGTAATTAACCACCGAGACCATTGAACCGCCATTGTGTGCAATAATAACAGACGAATATTTGCTATTTTCAGCGCAAGCAGATTCAAAAGCAAGTGTCTGGATATCAACATGATGTGAATGTTCGA
Source organism: Acetofilamentum sp. (assembly GCA_020720705.1). GTDB lineage: Bacteria > Bacteroidota > Bacteroidia > Bacteroidales > JAADGE01 > DYOJ01. The sequence continues at coordinate 15,309 of DYOJ01000009.1, read as the reverse complement.
TAACTTTATCGTTTTTTATGCTTAAGTCAATCCAAACCTCACCGTCAGGGTTTAGTCTGCGTGCCGAAACAGCATTTTCGCCGTGCGAGCTGTACGCATAACTTAAATAATCCCACTTGCCTGTTGTTTTTATCAATTTAAAGTGAAGATTCAAATTTCTGCTCCATTTGCGAATTTTAAATTTGCGAATTTCAGTTTCGGAGAAAGATATTTTCCCAAATCCTTGCGAATCGAAAGTTACCGAATACGGATTCAGCAACGGATTTGTGTTTTTTTCGTGTATTTCACCGACTATATAATAGGTCGCATTAGGAATTCCGTTTTTGAAATTGATTGTAAATTTTTTCAGATTAAAAAAACTTCCTTCGACATTGTATATCGGCAAGGGGTGTAAAAATTGAAAATTTTGATTCACGGCGGCGGCAGTCGGCAGTCGGAGCGCAGAGAGCAATTTGCGAATTTGTATCAAACCGCGAACATAATTCAACAAATCGGTTGCAAAAGGGAAATAGCGATTTTCGAGCCTCTCCCACCGAAACATATTTGTATAATCAGGTGAAGAGTATGAATTTTCGTGAAAATATCGAATTCCTTCTTCTTCATTGATTTGGTGAGAAGACATTGCTCGATGTTTCTCTTTGTCGTTATGTGCCAAGGGTTTGGTGCGAAGAATTTCATCGCCTCCGTGCAAAATGACTCGACCTTGAGAAGTTAATAAAATGGCGAACGCAAATTTAGCAATTCTTATACGTTGCTCTTTTGATTCATCGTTTACACTCAAATTTATTTTATCCCAAAGGGTAAGCCCGTCGTGAATGGCAAAATAGTTCAAACATTCACCCGGTTCAAAAGCAAATCGGTTATAGATGTCGTCAAAAATTTGATTTGTAAACGCAGTATTCGGTTCGTAACACATAAGCCCGCCAAGTATTCCTGTGGCTAATCGGCTGATTTCGTGTCCGTTGCCTTGTGCAAAACCGGGGTAACTGTCGTGTCCCGTGCAAGCATCGCGGAAGGAATCATTAAACAAAGCAATGCCTAAATTTCCGGGATGATTCAATTTTGTATAAGCTGTTCCGTCGTTGATATCAGTAAATTCCCATGCTTCGCCTTGCAAAATAAGTTCATACGGGTTTTTCGGATTGTATGCAGCGCCGACAATTTGTCGAATTTGGGTCAAGGTTTCGATGTCCGTAAAACCCATTAAGTCAAAACGAAAGCCGTCTGAGCCATAAAATCTGACAAAATGTAAAAGCGCATCTATGATAAATTTTCGGACAGATTTTCGGCGCGATTCCAGCGATGAGCCGGCACCGGTAAACCCTGAGATGCGATAATTTTCATCCAAACGGTAATAGCAGCCGGGGGCAACACATTCAAACACATTTGCAGAATACGTGTGGTTGAAAACTACATCATTGATAATGCCGATTTTGCGTTCGTGCAGTGCATCGGCAAGTTGTCGGTATTCTGCTATTCGGGAATACGGGTCGGATGGTTCGGTGCAATATCTGCCTTCAAGCGTAAAGTAATTTAACGGGTCGTAGCCCCAATTGTAATTACTGTCTAAGGTATGATTTCCGGTATATTCGCGGTCGGTTTCATCAAGCGTAAAACACTTATTCACAGGCAATAACTGCAGATGACTAATTCCGAGTTCGGATAAATAATCAAGTTTTTCAATAAATCCGAGAAAGGTTCCGGCAGTTTGTTTTGAGCATACTCCGGGTTGTATCGTAAAATCTCGTACGTTTATTTCATAAGCAATAATATCAGTTTCGTTCGGACAAGTGTCTGAGTTTTTAAATGAATGTTTAAATTTTTGAACCTTAGAACAGTCGATTAATGCAGCTTTTATTTCGGAGGCAGAACCGTCAGTCGAATATTCAGCCATAGATAGTGCGTAAGGGTCTAAGCCGATGCGCATTGCACCATAAGCATAAACAGCATATTTATAATAACATCCGTCCAAACTGTCAAGTCCTACGGTTTCGGGCATCAATTCCAAATACCAAACGCCTTTTGTGCCGCGCGTCATCAGCAAAGGTTCTTCTGTGTATAGCCGATTTTCATCTTCGTCATACACAACCACTTCGACACGCCCCGCCGGCGGAGACCACAGTTTGAAAAATGCAGCAGTATTAACAATGTATCCGCCAAAACCGTCCTCGCCTGTGATATCAAAGTGAGTATCCAAAATTCCGCCCAGTCGTGTGTCCAAAACAGCAAACACCAATTCTTGATTAATGCGAACCGCATAATTTTGATTAATGTCAAACTGCCCGGTTAAAAAAATTCGGTTATCGGAGAGTAAATAAGCAAAATCATTAATAATGTCCTGAAAAAAATGACCATGTGCATCCATTCGCTCGTAATTGATACGACACACAGATATTGCTTTTACTGAAATTGTTCGTTTCAGACTAATCTCTATCAAATTTTCGTGCAATATAAAAACCGAACGCACAACAGAATCCTCGCTTACGCCAAAAACATTGTGAAGGTGCATGTTCGTCCTTATACAAAAATCACTTTGCATAAAACATTGTTTTACCACAAAAGTATAAGAAATCCGTCAATTTCAATATTTTTTCACTAAAAATTATCAAAATTTCGTCTGGATATTTGAATTTTGTAATTTGATATTTGAATCAAATTAGAGTTGAGACCTCAGATTACAGAAAACAGACCATAAAACATTGTAAATCTATAATTGAGTCCACACCAAAAAGTCGAAATTGACCACAAATTCACGAATTATTACGAATTTTAATTTTTGTAACTTATTGTAATTGCCTTATTTATAAAATTCTGAAAAATTTTCCCAAAAATACCGTTCGTAGTTGCCTAATAAATATGAATGATATTTTTTATATTCAAATCTCTTTTTTAAATTTGTGCAATTGACGAAGGTTAAACTTTGATTCACATTCTGTTTGAGAACGTTCGATAAGTTTGAATTCTGCTTACGGATATTGAGAAAGATAGAACAAATTGTATTTATAAAGTATTCATTTTCAATATAATACGATATTAATTATGACAAATTCAAAAAAAAATGTATTGGTTACCGGTGCAGCCGGTCAACTCGGACAATCCATAAAAGACTTCGCAAGTTCATTTTTCGATATGAAATTTTTTTATACGGATATTGCAGATTTAGACATCACGAGCGAAGGAGCAATTGATAGCTATGTGCTTAATAATAAGATACATTTCATTGTAAACTGTGCAGCTTATACTGCCGTAGATAATGCCGAAACAGAGCCTGAACTTGCACAAACCATCAATGCGGATGCTGTTGCAAACTTGGCTTCGGCAGCACGAAAACATCATGCTGCACTTATTCATATTTCCACCGATTATGTTTTCGGAGGAAAATCGTCTGCCGGCTTACCATTTGTCGAAACCGACCCAACCAATCCGGAATCCGTGTACGCCGAGACCAAACTTGCCGGAGAAGAAGCTGCACAACAAACTGAAAATCATATAATTATCCGTACATCTTGGCTGTATTCCAAATACGGAAACAACTTTTTGAAAACCATGTTAAAACTTGGAGCTGAACGTCCGACAATTGATGTGGTGTTCGACCAAATCGGCACCCCGACTTATGCACCGGATTTGGCATTTGCCATTTTATCAATTATTCGCGCCGAACAACCGCAGTTGCACAATGCCGGAATCTATCATTTTTCAAACGAAGGGGTTTGTTCATGGTACGATTTTGCCGTAGAAATAATGACTGCTTCAAATCTCAAATGTTATGTTTACCCCATTGACAGCAAGGGTTATCAAACTCCCGCTAAACGTCCGTATTTCAGTGTGTTAAACAAACAAAAAATCAAAAATACTTACAAAATTTCGATTCCGCATTGGCGAGTTTCAATGCTTAAATGTATCGAAACACTTGGCTAATGATTCCGAACTTGGTGAATCACTTTCTTTTGTGTTTGTAAGAAAACGTCTAAATATTTAATTTTATGTGTGTGTGTTATAGTCGTTTTTTCAATCGAATGTTTTGTCATTTGTGGTCATTCAGTGGTCAAAAAGTAGTCATTCATTGTTTTTATTTAGTTTTAATAGAATTTCCACTGTATTTCAATCGAATTTCTTAAAACATTCAAATCGAAATAACTCTGTAAAGATAAGCATTCCAACATGTTACGAGTTTTCTTACAAAGACTATTGATCCGGATTGTTCACGAATTGACATCATCGAGGATAGGTTGAATTTTTGATTTGGTATAACTAACTTGTAATCTGAGACTTGAAACTGTTTAACGTTCAACAATAAACTATAAACAAGATAAAAAAACAGCCAAAACTCAAAGACTTTTGGCTGTTTTTTGCAATGCTGTTTAGGTATTGAGTTTTAGCTGAATAAATTTTTGTAATCGCTGATATTGCCGATGTCAGAATCTTTTTCGATATAAACATCTTCGGTTTTTGTAAGTCCGGGTATGTCTGCCGGCGGCTCGCCGAGTAGAAAGGATACACCTTCTTTTTCCATTTTTTCGAGCAATTCCAATCCGGCTTGTTCGTAAACGCCGTTTTGCAAATCAACGCTGTCAATAAACGAACCGGAGATTTCAATAAAACGCTCCATTTCGCCAATTTTGTTGTGTACATCTTCCACAACGGCTTCGGTAGCCATGTCAAAAATCATTTTCTTATCCGGGTCGCCTTGTATGATGCTCATTGCACGCCTCATTGCAGAATGACCTTGCTTAATCGCCTGATACTCTTGCTTGCGCATGCGAACTTCGTTCTCGGTATCTTTTATCAAATATCCTGAATTTTTATGAATTTTAGACAAAACCCGATATAGCAACTCCATGCGTCCGAGCAAAGAATTGTAGCGTTCGTTAGAATCTTTCAGACGACCGAATTGTCTGGTATTTATTGCAACAAGTTCCATATTGCCTTGCTTTTTGGCTTGCTCTGCCATTTTAAGGCTTTGCTCCATTTCGCGTTTGTTTTTTTCTACAATACTTTTAATCTTGGCTATTTGACCTTTCAATTTTCCGATATGCACATCCATCTCTTGCAAATTTTTGTAGAGATATTCGATATACGATTCGAGAATTTTTATCGGGTCAATCTGTACGAACATGCCTGTAAGCCAGCGCATAAAACTTTTATACATGTACCACATAAGGTTGCGGAATTTAGGGTCGAGCAGCACGTAGAGTAAAATTCCGACTGTTACTATAAACAGCACAAGTTTCCATGTTACAGCCATTAAGCCCATAACGAATGCACCTATCGGACCGGCATAAACACCTAAAATGATGATAATACCTATCAGGATTACTGCTCCGAGTTTGCCTTCGGGGCGTTTCCAAAAGCTTTTCAATTTTTGTTTGCTATCTGCTTCAATCATTGTATTATTGAATTACGATTATTATTTACGAATTTAATTTTTTAAGAACTATTTTTTCAAAATATTATTAAAAACTATGTGCCTGTTACTTTTTTTATTTTATCAAGATTGGTATTTATTTGTCCGACAACTTTTTCGTAAGTTACCAAAAAATTGTTTTCAGTTGTTTTAAGTTTTGATTCTTGTTCGGAAATTTCATTTTTCAGTTTATCCATATGCACTTGATTGGCTTTGATTTCTTCTGTCAGAGCCGCAATTTGTTTCGCTTTTTCGGTGTTAAGTTTTTCAATATCAGATATTTGCTTTCGTTTAGAATTGACATTACCCTTGCCATGTTCTTCGAGTGTGGTGTAGAATTTCCGTTTTTCGTTTTCTAAAACTGAGATATAATATTGTGCACTTTCTAAAACTGTTTGAACATTTAGCCCTTTGACTGAAAGTGTTGCGAAAATGGTTTGGATTTTCAAACTTTCATCCATCGGAATATCTTTCATTGCTTTGAGTGCTTGTATAAATTCGAGATAATCCTCGCCGGGCAAATTTGAATTAGCCAAGGCTTTGGTGAGTGAATCAAAAATTTGTTCGTTAAACTGACCTTCCGATTGGACTTGCACCTCGGGTGTGGTCGGTTTTTGGGTTACGGGAGGCGTAACAGCACCTCCGCGAGACCATGTTACGCGCTGTTCGGTAACTTCGGGTGTTTCCGGAGTTTTTTTAACATCCTTTATTTCAACGTCTTTTATATTTTTTTGCGTTTCTTCGTCTTCAACGATGAACAAACTTTTGAGATTGCTGAACTTTAATGCCATGACAATAATTTATTATCCTTTTATTTTAAAAGCAAAAATAGAAAAAAAAATAATAATATGCACGAAATGTTTACAAAAGTGATTTTTTTACGAAACTTAGGACAAGTTTTTTTTAGAAATTTCTGTCATATATTAAATTTAAGACATCAGATTACAGACAACAGACTCTAAATATTGTAAATCTGTATTTTAGAAGTTTATTATGTAATATTAATTTTTCGGTTTAATATAAGCTCAACGATAAACGAATAAACGATTAAACAAAGAACAAAAATGACTCTTAAATACTGTAAATAAACTACTTATGATATAATCTTATTTCGAACTCAGGTTAATAGTCAATATGCGGTTTAGTATAATATATCGAACTATTGAAAAAACAAATTTGACCAAAAAGATAACAAAATAGCGATTCAACCAATGATTTACAAAAAAATGATAAATTTGCAAAAAAATGCAAAAAAAACATATATGTCACTCGGGACGATAAATAACTATTACAATAAGATTAGTCAATACAAACAATTTGGGGGCACAAGAAATGAAACAAGTCTCAGACGTGCTTTTGCAAATTTATTGGAAGAATATTGCTTACCCAAAAATTTACAATTAGTTGATGAAGTGCATTTAAAACATACTGCAAAACGCCCCGACGGAACAATCAGAAATTCTTTTCAACAAGATTGGGGACATTGGGAAAGTAAAGACACCAAAGATATTTTAGACGAAGAAATATCGAAAAAAATCGAATCAGGGTATCCAACGTTCAATATTATATTTGAAAACTCGGAGCAAATTGTTCTGATACAACAAGGACAAGAAATCATGCGGGGAGAAATGAAAAATCCCGATTTTTTGCATCGCATTTTAACGTCATTCGTTGCATACGAACGCCCTGAAATTACAGATTTTCGCCTTGCCGTTGAAAAATTTAAGGAAGATATTCCGGATATTGTGGAAGCGCTGCGTGCAATGATTGAGAAACAATCCGAAATAAATCCGGAGTTCAGAGTTCAACGCGAAAAATTTTGGAATGTTTGCCGTGAAAGTATAAATCCCGAAATAACGACATTCGATATTCGAGAAATGCTTATTCAACACATTTTAACAGCCGAAATTTTTGATACGGTATTTGGCGACAGTCATTTTCACAGAGAAAACAACATTGCACGAGAATTAGAAATCGTTGTGAATACATTTTTTACCGGTACCGTTCGCCGCAATTTGCTTTCGACCATAGACAGTTACTACAAAACCATAAAAGCCGAAGCCGCACGAATTGAAAGTTACCGACACAAACAAAATTTTTTAAAAGTAATATACGAAAATTTTTACAAAGCCTACAATCCAAAAGGTGCAGATAAACTCGGCGTAATTTATACACCAAATGAGATTGTTAAATTTATGGTTGAAAGTACAGACTTTCTACTTGAAAAACATTTTGGGAAAAATTTGGCTGACAAAAATGTTCAAATTCTTGACCCTTCCACCGGAACCGGGACTTTTATAACGGATATCATTGAATATATCCCGGAACAATATCTCGAAAATAAATATAAAAACGAAATTCATTGCAACGAGTTGGCAATTCTGCCCTATTACATTGCAAACTTGAATATTGAATATACCTATCAACAAAAAATGAGAAAATACGAACCTTTTGAAAATATCGTATTTGTTGATACACTTGATAATTTGGGGTTTAGTTATAAAGGTAAACAAAATAAAACGATGCTGTTTGCAATGTCGGCAGAAAATTTGGACAGAATAAAAAGACAAAACGAAAAAAAAATATCTGTAATCATCGGAAACCCGCCATATAATGCAAATCAGCAAAATGAAAACGATAATAATAAAAATAAAACTTACAAAGAAATAGACAAACGCATCAAAGACACGTATATTTACCACAGCAACGCTCAAAAATCAAAAGTTTACGATATGTACGCCCGTTTTTACCGATGGGCAACCGACAGAATTAACGGAAACGGAATAGTAGCGTTTATCACGAACCGTTCATTCATTGACAGCCGAACTTTTGACGGTTTCAGAAAAAGTATTGCCCAAGAGTTTGATTATGTGTATGTTGTGGACTTACACGGAGATATACGAGCAAACAGCAGTCAGGCTAAAGCAAACGTTTTTAACATCATGACAGGAGTTGCAATCGCGTTTTTCATACGGAAAGAAAATGCGGATACTAAATTGATAAAATATTACTCGGTTGATTTTGAAACTGCAAAAGAAAAATTAGAATTTTTGCAAACAACTCCCTTGCGAACAATTCCGTTTGAAAATATCCAAGCAGATAAAAATAACAATTGGATAAATATTGCAGATAATGATTTCAGCACGCTTAAACCATTGATTGATAAACAAAATAAGCTTGCTAATACAATTAAAAATAAAGAAGTTTTATTTTTTAAATATTCAAACGGAATATCAACAAACAGAGATGAATGGGTGTATGATTTTGATGAAAAAAATTTAATCAACAAAGCTAATTTTTTCATCAATGAATATAACTCGGAAGTCGAACGTTGGAAAGAATTTAAAAAAAATACAAATTATATTGATATCAAAGCTGAAAGCAACCCTGTTGTTGATTCATTCTTACATGATAGAAACATTATTAAATGGAGTAAAATGATAAAGCGGGATAAATTCCGCAAAGGGAAAAAGGGTGTTTTCAAGAAAAATGATATTACAAAATGTTTCTATCGTCCGTTTACTTTAAAATATCTTTATAACGGAAGTATTGCAATTGATTTATTTGGTCAATTTAAAATTTTCTTTCCTAAAAAGAAATCATTGAATAAAATAATTACAATTTCAACACTTACAAATGAATTACAATGTTTAGCAACAAATAATCTTACAAGTTTAGATTTTTTAGCAAGAACTGTTTGCATACCATTATTTTACTACGACAACAAAGGTCACAAAACCGATAATTTAACAGATTGGGGTTTAACCCAATTTACAGACCATTACAAAGATGAAACGATTACAAAAGAAGATGTATTTTATTATACATACTCGGTTTTACATAATCCGGCGTACCGTAAAAATTACGAACTAAACTTAAAACGTGAATTTCCGAGAATACCTTTTTACTCTGATTTTTGGAAATGGAGCAAGTGGGGCAAAGAATTAATGGATTTACATATTGCTTATGAAAACGCAGAGAATTATGAATTAAAAATTATGAATTATGAATTTAAAGAGAAACCAAAATGCAAATTGAAAGCAATACCGGAAAGAGGACAAATAATTTTGGATGAAAATACAAGTATATCCGGAATTCCAAAATCGGCTTGGGACTATAAATTTGGAAATCGCAGCGCATTGCATTGGATAATAGACCAATACAAGGAGAAAACAATTGATGATAAAACGATTGCCGAAAAGTTTAACACTTATAAATTCGCCGATTATAAACAAACCGTCATTGATTTAATCGCGCGAATTACAACTGTTTCGGTACGCACAATGGAAATTTTAACTAAAATGAAGAATGAAGAATTATAAACAACTTATACTATCTTCGGGGATATATTGAGATTTCTATTTACACGAATAAACTGATAATCTGTTATTTGTGTCTATTTAAACCCTCAACTTTAAACCGGAAACAGTATAGTTAAGCGTGCAAAGGAATTATGTGGACACTTTTCACAGTATCATTTCTGTTTTTATAATACTAAATTATTGATATTTTGCGAATTAACACATTTTCTAATTTTCAAATTGACACATTTCAGGTATAACGTCCACGCCAAACTTTTTTTTACGCTCAAATTTTGCTGAAATCTTTTACTTCGTTAAGAAGAACTAATCTAAGCCATCTTTCTGTTCGTAAACAGCCTGTAAAAGTTCCGCAAAAGCATCACGCAGGTCCGGATGTTCCTGAATATCAATGCCTGCATCGGCACATTTTAACAGAAAAACGTCTTCGGGTTTGAGAGATTTAAGGTCTGTATGTGTTTCGGTATATTTTTCTAATCCAAATTGTTGCTGAGTTTTTTTTCTTGTAATCTTGAGTATATCAACATCTATATCAGAACTTTGAATAGAAACCTCAGACATTAAAATTTCACTTTCGGCAGAATCTTCGATAATTAATTCTGCCCATGTTTTTAGAATATCGGGAGTTTGTGTTTTCAATTGTGTAATACATTCAACAAGCGTCCCTTCTATACGCAATAATTTTCGGAATTGCGGAATTTCAATAATTTTTATCTCGGATAATTTTCCGTTTACCGTTTCAATTTTCAGAATAGATTTTGATTGATTCGTTTCTCCGAAACTGAGCATAAGCGGGGAACCGGAATACCTGATTTTTGGATTTCCGCCTACAATTTGCGCACGATGCAAATGTCCGAGTGCAATATAATCAAAAACTACGGGAAAATGTTCGGCAGAAATATCTCCTAAATTCCCGACATAAATACTTTGCTCACTGTCGGATACCGATGAGCCGGTAGCAAATAAATGTCCGGTGGCAACACAAAATGTATTTTCAAATTTACGTTCGCTGCAAATATTTGCCAGATGTCCGTAGTGATTTACAAGCGCAAATTTGTATCGTTCACCGATATCCGAATAACTTTCGCCGGCAAGTGCACGCCGGATGTCGCCGTCTCGAAGATACGGAACGGCTGCCAATAGGAACTTTTCGGAATCAATATCTATTTCAAATATCTGATTTTCATACTCTTGCTCAGCCTTGCCCACAACGTGCACCTGCAACACTTCCAGCAATTCTTTTGGAGCTTCGAGCGTGCCGGGTGCATCATGGTTTCCGCCAAGCACAAAAATATGTTTACAAGTTGTTTGTCTCAGGTTTGTCAAAAAATTATAATATTGACGCAAACTCTGAGACGGAGGAACGGCAGTATCGAAAATATCTCCTGCAATAATCAGAATATCAATATTTTCCGAGATAATAATATCCGTTAACCACTTTAAAAATAATGCGTGTTCTTCATACCGGCTTTGCTCATGTAAGCGATGCCCCAAATGCCAATCAGAAGTGTGTATGATGTTCATTATTGATTTTTTTTCGTTTGAAATTTTTGTCAAACAAAAGTTAAGAAATAGGTTGTTCGTTCTTCGGATAAAATTCTTTATTAAAATTTACCAGATTTACTTGCATGCTCGAGCGTGTTATTGCGGTGTACAGCCATCGTAAAAATTCCGTATTTATCATATCGTCAGTAATATAGCCTTGGTCTATAAACACTTTTTTCCATTGCCCGCCTTGCGCTTTGTGGCAAGTAACGGCATAAGCATATTTGACTTGCAGAGCATTAAAAAACGGATTTTCGCGTATCAATTTCAGACGTTCCTTTCGATTTGTTGTATCGGCATAGTCCTCCTCCACTTTGTAATAAAACTCTTTGTTTTGTTCCGATGACAGAGATGGTGCCTCGATATGCAAGGTGTCAAGGATAATTTTCACCTGAATTTCTATATCATTATAGTCTGAAAATGAAACTGTTACTTCAGCAAATCGGAATCCGTAGCGTTCTTCGTATTTATGAATTTTGACCACTTCCACAGTATCTCCGTTTGCAATAAATTCGAGTTCGGGAATTTCCTTTGTCCAATAGTAATTATTTTTAACAATCATCAACAAATCGCCCACCGATAGCTCCTCTTCGCGATACAAAACTGAATTACGAATCCCTTGATTATAACGGTTTGCACGTTTGTTCGACCTGCAAACGACAATCACCTCCTGCATGCCGAATTTGTTGTATGCCGAATAAATTTCATCAATCAGTTCAGCACCCCCAAGCGGTTTAATGTCCGGAAATCGAGCATGTTCAATTTGCGGATACGGAGGTCGTTCTTTTTTGCCGGCAAACTCGCCGAGCGTTTCCCGAATTTTTGTTGCATTATATAAGGTGCCGGAATTTTGAGCTTGTCGAACAACTTGTGTCAATTCAACCTCAACCACTGAAAGTCCGTGCGCCTCAAGTTCCTTCTTATCCAAAGCCGGACTGATACTCAACCCCACAGGAGGTAACTGCGCCGTATCACCGGCAAGAATCAATTTGCAATTTTTATCATTATAAACGTAAGCAATTAAGTCCGAAAGCAACTGCCCGCTTCCGAAAATACCCTTTTCACCTGAATTTGAAATCATTGAGGCTTCGTCCACAATAAAAATTGTTTTTGAATACAAATTGATGTCCAAAATAAAACGCCCGAAACCATCGGAAGACGACAATTGTCGGTAAATTTTTTTATGAACCGTAAACGCTTCTTTCCCTGCGTAGCCCGACAGCACTTTTGCGGCGCGTCCGGTCGGAGCAAGTAAAAAAGTTTTAACATTTAAAACCTTCATCGCTTTTACAAAAGCAGCGAGCACAGTCGTTTTGCCCGTGCCTGCATAGCCGCGCAAAAGAAACGCCGGACGGCTTGCTTGCTCGTCGGAAACAAACTCGGCAAGTTTATGGAGTAAATCCGTCTGTTGCGAGGACGGTTCGAAGCCTAAAGCCTCTTTTATTTTATCAAAAAAATAATCTTTCAACATAAATGCTAAATTATTGTAAAAAATTCAATTGGTAAAAAGTATTTTTCTTACATTTGCATTTCAGTTTAAAAAGTGAAAGAACATGACGATATTTTGGATAATCTTTTGGATTGTGTTAGCCATTGCGGCTCCGACATTGTTGTTTTTTATCGGTCGCAAAAATGCGATAGTAAAAATTGCACTTCAAGTCTTGCTTTTTGTATCCATAATTTTTTTGGCAAAAGGTTTATACGACGGTATCATGCAACCGATTCGTTTTGAACAGGAAATGACTGTTCGATACAAAGTTGCCGTGCATGAATTGATGCAAATCAGGAAAGCACAAGAGGCATATAAGCGAACTCGAGGTAAATACACACCGAGTTTCGACAGCCTTGTTGCGTTCGTTAAAAGCGATTCGTTGCGCCTTGTTATCAAAACAGGAAGCGTTCACGATTCAATTTTTGAGCGTCCCGACATTGCCTTCGACCGAGTAAAGGCAGAAAAATATGCACTCGAAAAAGGGTATATCACACGGGATACGACAAAAGTAAGCGTTGTGGATTCATTATTCAAAAATTATAACATTGAGCGTCTCGGAGCAGTTCCCGGACACAAAGATGTTAAATTTAAAATGGACACAGCTATCGTAAACGTAAGCGGTATCAAAGTCCCGGTGTTTGAAGCCGTAATTTCCAATAATATTCTGCTTGAAGGTTTAGAGAAACAATTGATTATAAATCTGAATGACAATCAGTTACGTGCAGAACAATATCCCGGACTGAAAGTTGGCTCACTAAAAGTCAGCAATAATAACGAAGGAAACTGGAGTAAGGAATACGAATTGAAATAATCAGATTTCAGAAAAAAAATCCGCCTGTTTATGTAAAAATTAGCAGACGGATTTTAATTTTTGCTTTATTTTATGTAAATTAAAATATTATTTCTATTTTTGGAACGAATAAAAATACCCTTTCAAATGGAGAAATTTTCGTTTTTTCACGATTCATTCAGCATAACAAAAACATCAAGTTATTTTTTGTCGCTGCAGTTACAGACTACAAGCTTTTCGTACGTAATTATTGATACAATTGCAAAACGCTATGTAGCAATTAAATACGAGCCTTTTGATGAAAGTTTGAAACTCAAAACTTACTCCGAAAAAATTAACGCAATGTTAAAAAGCGATGCGTTTTTAAACAAGCATTACAAATCAGTTCATTTTGGATTTGTATGCAGAAAATCAACGCTAATTCCCAAAAATCTGTTCGACAAAAAATATCTTAAAGATTTTTTTACGTTTAATCAAATTCTGCAAGATACTGACGAACTGCATTTTAACCAAGTAAATGGACTTGACGCCTACAACATTTTTGCCATACCGGGAGATGTTACCACTTTATTGGTAAACCGTTTTCCTGAAGTCCAATTTTATCATCACGCAACAGCCTTTATCGCTACGGCAAATAAAATAGCAATGGAACTCAAGCTGAAAATGCCTTCAATTCATGTTGATATTAACGACACTTTTATTGACATTACAGGTGTAAGCGGCGGACAAACAGTACTTTACAACAATGAAACCTACACTTCAATTGACGATGTATTGTATCATGCACTCAATGTTGCGAAACAACTTGAAATGCAACCCGCGAAGTGTTATTTATTTGTCTCCGGCGATATTGATTCGAAAAGCCCAAATACAAAAACACTCAAGCGATTTTTTCCGAATATTCGTTTTCCGAAAGAATCTAACAATATTGAATATCAATTTGATAAAATACCCGAACATCGCCTAACGACACTCCTGAACCTTCATACATGCGAATAATCAGAGGAAAATACAAAAGCAAACAAATCATGGCGCCATCGAGTTTTGATGTACGCCCGACAACCGATTTTGCAAAAGAAGGACTGTTTAATGTATTGGACAACTTTATTGAATATGAGGCTCTTGACATCTTAGACTTATTCGCAGGAACAGGAAATATCAGCTACGAATTTTTATCGCGAGGTGCAAAAAATGCAACTGCAGTAGAGGCAAACAAACGACATGCTCATTTTATTCAAAAAACCGGTGAAACGTTATTTGCCGGTAAAATGCGTGTAATTATCAGTGATGTTTTCAAATTTCTTGAAAAATCTCCCCTTCATTACGACTTTATTTTTGCCGACCCACCGTACGAACTTGAAAATATTGTCAAAATTCCCGATTTGGTCTTTGCCTCACAAAATATGAAACCCGGAATGTTATTCGTTCTCGAACATTCGGCTGATTATAGTTTTAGCGACCACCCGAATTTCAGTCAAGAACGGAAATACGGTAAAGTGCATTTTACTTTCTTCAATCAAAAATCAGAAAATAATTCTCCCAAGCAAGTTTTAGAAATAACATAATTGAGACTCTACTTCAATACTATTGTTCGTTGTCGGATGTAATCATTATATTTTGTAATTTACGCTTATACGAAAACTTACAATTATTTGATATTTGTTGGATAACTCAATTTTTTGTTTGAATATTACCCTAAAATTAGCAATTTATCACCAATTTTTTGAATATTATCAAAAAAAAGATAATTTTGTCTTAA
>DYOJ01000342.1 GCA_020720705.1 Acetofilamentum sp. | reverse complement strand
CAACCTTTTGGCTTCTTTCAATTAGCGAGAGACGGGAAAATATACGAAACATTAGGTAGGAAATGGATTAATGTAATCAACAACCCAAATGTATTAGGCAGTGCATGTAATTATCAACAAAATGCAATACCTACAGCTTCAACTCAGCTGGGATTACCCAATTTTATTTCCACATGGTTTTCAACAAACTATTGCGAGTTAGATTTTTTTTCTGAAAATTATTGTAAAACAGACAATACACAATTTTACATAAATAATTCCGATAACATTTCAGCCGTTGCTTGGAACTTCGGCGACAGCCAAACATCCACAGAGCTAAACCCGACACACACTTACGCAAACGCAAGCACATACACAGTTACATTGGAAGTAACTTTAAACGATAATTCAACTCAAACAATTACAAAAACAATAGAAATATTAGTTAAACCATCAATAATTTTAATAGAACATGAATAAATTAAATTTTCAAAATATACGTTATGAACAAAATACAAAACCAAAATGAAGCGCGCAAAGCTATTTTTTTTGTAAAATTTGCCGAAAACTTTCGTAAATTACGCAAACAAAAAGGGCTTACACAACAAGCCCTTGCGGCACGTATTGGCGCAGATGTGTCCAAAATTAGTCGCGTGGAACGCGGTATGTACAACTTCAGGGTTGCATCTCTGCCGATTCTTGCCGAGGCGTTGGAGGTAAGCGTTGCCGAATTGTTGGACTTTTAAGAGCATTCCAACATCTGGGGCTGTTTTGCAACATAGAAAAAGTGTTAAAAACAGCCCTCATTAACATTTTTTTCGGAATAAAAAAGGGCAAATACGCCCTTTTTTATTCCGAAATTTTTCTATATTCTTGCTGTGTAAAAAAAAGCCCATCTGCCGATGCGTTTGGCGACCAAGGCAGATGAGCACAGTTTGCTTAATTGCTTAAACAAAAAGGAGGTTATCTATGAGACCATAAATGCACATTATATTAGATTTAAGACAAAAGATTACGGACAACAGACTCTAAAACAGTGTAAATCTATATTTTAGAAGTCAATTATGTATATTTAATATTCGGTTTAATATAAACCACAAAGGTAAGGAGTTTTTAAGAAAAGCTCCAAAATTTCTCTTTTTTTTTTATTACAAAATTAATTCAAAAAATAATGAAAAACAGTTTTAAATATTTTGCAGTTATTGCATTTGCAGTGTTGGCATTTACAGGATGCCAAAAAGAAGAAAATCTGTTAGAGCAGAAACCCTCTGAATGGAAAGAGGTTGTTATGGAAAAAAACTTCGCTGTAACAAAAGTTCCTTATCTTAGAAGTTGGCGTTGGGTATATATTGATGATGGATGGGAACAAGCACAACAATGTAGAGCATTCACGTTTACAGATGTTCCGACAGGTAAAAAACAAGAATGGTTGGCTATTGATGCACACAGTCAAGCCTATAATATTTCCTATTTGCATCCGAACGAAACATATACGGATGATATGGATGTAGATTATGCAAAAGACCACGGAGGTTACTATGAGTGGGCAATAAATTTTGCTTCCCCTTACGGTACAACGAGTTGGGACGGGGTAGTATATGAAGACGCAGCTTTAACGATACCTCTTAACGGATTTAAAATTCCAACGTTTAACGATTTGAACAAACTTGGCAGCATTATAGGAAGCACAAGTTTAATTCGACAAAAATTGTACATGCAATACGATGGTTTGTGGAGTAATTACAGCAATTATCATTTCAGCACCGATATTGCAGCTATGTGGGTTGATTGTGCAGGCGACCCCAATGTGGTGCCGGGCTGTGGTGTTGTGGCGATGTGGAAAATCAGCACCAACAATGTTATGACAGGTAGTTACACCAACATGACAAACTTAGGTGCAAACATTCGTATTGTTCGAGACATTCAATAATGAAACAAAAGCAGTGCAGCCAATATCAAATGGTTGCAGTGCTTTTTTATCCTTTATTTATGCGAATTTTATTCACAACTATACTTTTTACAATTATTCATACAGCTTTTGCCCAAAATCCGACATTAAAAAATTGGTATTATGGTTATGGTAATCATTTGAATTTTCAGACTGTAGTGCCGACATACACAGATACAGGTTCAACGCATTCTGCGAATGCAAGTTCAACAATTAGCGATTTGTGTGGCAATCTATTATTTTACTGTTCAAATGGAACTATATTTAATCGAAATCATCAAGTTATGCTAAACGGTAACGGCTTATTGCATTCAGATTATTCTAAAACAATTTTGATTGTCCCGTATCAGGAAAGTCAGACAAAATATTATGTTTGTACACAGTATTTTATACCTGAATTATTATCCTATGAGATTTATTACACAATTGTAGATATGTCTATGGACGATGGCAATGGTGCCGTTACTTCAAAAAACAATTTGCTGAGCACCAATTCCGAACAAGGTATGACAGCAACACATCATGCAAACGGCAATGATATATGGTTTGTAACACACACATCTAATTCACCTAACTATAATGCCTATATTATTACTAATTTCGGAATTTCAAACACACCTGTTGTAAGTATCTATTCAGGAAATCATAGTGCTTGGTTTCCGAAATTTTCTTCAAGAGGCAATAAAATGCTGATGAGCAATTATACGACAGATGTAGTTACACTTTTTGATTTTAACAAAGAAACCGGACAACTTTCATTTGCAGAAGCGTTTGAAAATTATAATCCTTTTGATTATTGCATCTCAGAAGATGAAACAAAAATATACCTCATTAATTTCGATTTATTACAAATTGATTTATTAAACTCTCAAACAAGCCTATTAAGTTCAAAGAGTTTATACGGACTTCAAATAGGACATGATGATAAAATTTACACATCTGACGGTTCTAAATTGTATGTAATCAACAAGCCAAATTTTCCCGGAACTTCCTGCGATTTTCAAAACTTGAACATTTCTTGTGGTTCCGGTATTGATGGAATTTCTTTATTTGAAAGTAAAGGCAACGACATTTTAAACAATCTTATAAATTTAACAATAGAACATGAATAAATCAAATTTTCAAACCATGAAACGATTTCTTATTTTAACAAGCATTGTAATGCTTTTGTTTTCAATCCGTTCCACAGCACAAAGCACCGCAAACCCCGATACTGTTTGTGCAGGTAGTAATGTTTATTATAAACTTCCGAGTGCAACGCTTAATTCTGCTTACACGTGGGGCATTAAAGGCAGTGGCGGAACCGTAACATTCGGACAATCAACCGACAGCATACGTGTTGCGTGGACAAACACCGCAGGCAGCGACACACTTTGGGTTGTAGAAACCAACGCCGCAGGTTGCAAAGGCGATACAGCAAAATTAACTGTTATAAGAGTTGCACCGCCAACAGCAGAGTTTGATAATTCTACACTTTGTTACGGAGAAACCCTGAAAATTAATTTTACAGGTTATCCGCCTTACAGCGTGCAATATACGTTGAACGGAAACACCGTGAACCAAAGCGTAATAACACAAAATCCGTATTCCGTTGGCGGAACGGCAGGAAATTACATTTTAGTCCAGATTTCTGATAAACATTGCATTAACAACACATTAAGCGGTCAAATAAACGCCGTAATCGGCGCGCCGTTAAACACCTTACAAATTTTACACGATTGAGAAGGGCGGTTTACATAGTGTCGTTCCTAATTTGTGGGTTTACAAATACTTTTTCGCAAGTTGCCGATACGGTATTTGTCGGACAGACAAAGGCATATAAAGT
>DYOJ01000341.1 GCA_020720705.1 Acetofilamentum sp. | reverse complement strand
ATTAATGCCATCAAGAATCAAATAATAAATAGGTTATTTCGTAACAATCCCTAAGAATCATAAGAAGTATTTTTTATCTGAGATTCGGAGCCTTTTTGATGACCTTTTTTATGAACGGATTCTATGGAATGAAACGGATTAGAAAAAACTATCCGAAAGAAATGACAGTTAAAGATAAATTTTTAGGTTGAAATCGGGCTAATTGTTTAGCATTACGGCACCCATAAATTCCAAATTGCTTGTTATATTTTGCATATTGACAAAAATAGATTTACTTTGCATTGGAATAAAAATATCTCATGATTAATTTTGCGAATACGAACTTGCATAAAATAGTTGTGCACAAAGTCGGCAACAAAAGTAAGGAGGAAGGCATCCGATTGTCAAAAAACGAGATAGTCCCCCCGGGCGATTTACTTGGCGACTTGCTTATGACGTTTTTCACAAAACCGTTTAAGTCCGAGCAATTTTATCGCCTTTGGCATGAATCTGATATTTCATTAAACGAGGTTTATAGTTTTGCCGGTAAAATTTTTGAAAATTCAGACACGTTCCCCGAACAATCAGAGAATTTAGCCCGACATCTTTATGCCGTATCCGAACATCCGAATATCAAAAGCGGTGAATTTTATGTCGTGTATTTCGACAATTGCATGATTGACGATGAAGTGTGCACGGCTCTCGGTTTGTTTAAGACCGAACACAAGGAAAATTATTTGAATATCTCAGAAAAACATGCCGACAGTTTTGAAATTGAACACAATACAGGTATCAATATCAACAAGATAGACAAAGCCTGTTTGATTTTAAATACCGAGCGAGAGAACGGATATATTGTAAACATTGCTGATAATACCAACAAAAACGAAGCAACTTATTGGGGCGATGAATTTTTGAAAATCAAACCGCGAGATGACAACTATTTCCAAACAAAAAATTATTTGGACGTTTGTAAAAAATTTGCAGACGAAGTATTATCCGAAGTTGATAAGCAAGAACAAATCGCACTGAAAACCAACGCCATAAAATATTTTGCACAACAAGATACCTTCGATAAAACCGAATTTGCCGAGCGTGTGCTGCGCGACCCCGAAACCGTGCAAGTTTTTGATGATTTCAAACAGCAATATGCGCGCGACTATGATATGAATCTCTCTGATGAATTTGAGATTTCCGAAACTGCCGTAAAAAAAGAAAAAAGCGGTTTCAAGAGTATCGTAAAGTTGGATAAAAACTTTCATATCTACGTTCATGGCGGAACAAACAATATCGTCAAAGGATTTGACCCCGAACGGAATCTCAGTTTTTATCAACTCTTTTTTGAAAACGAAACTTAAGCACACAGATGGCATCAGTGCTGAAAAAACTTTTGGGAGATACTGCAGTTTACGGATTAAGCAGCATTGTCGGACGCTTGCTCAATTATATGCTGGTTCCGCTGTACACTCGCGTATTTTTAACGGAAGATTATGGGGTAGTAACAGACATTTTTGCTTATGTCGGGTTTTTTCTCGTGATATTGACTTACGGTATGGAGACCGCATTTTTTCGATTTTCCGAAAAAAACAACCAAAACCCTTCGGTATATCCGACATCACTGATTGCATTGGCAACAACTTCCTTGTTTTTTATCATTCTGATGTTTTTTTTATCAAACGGGGCAGCACGCCTTTTGAAATACCCTCAACACGGAGATTTTGTATTGATAATGAGCATAGTGGTTGCCATAGACGCATTCATATCCTTGCCTTTTGCCAAATTACGTCAGCAAAATAAAGCCAAAACTTTTGCAATCTTTAAACTTATAAATATCGGGGTAAATATCGGATTAAACTTATTTTTTCTCATGCTTGTAGTGCCGACAGTTGAAAGAACCCCCGATTCGAGTCTTAGTTTTTTTTACATAAAAGATTTTGGAGTAGGCTATATCTTTTTGTCTAATTTAATCGCAACCCTTCTGAGTCTGCTTTTATTTATGCCCGATTTTTTACGGACAAAATATACCCTGTCGGTTACAATGTTGAAATCTATGTTGCGATACAGCTATCCGCTTTTGTTCGCCGGACTTGCCGGTATGATCAACGAAGTGTTAGACAGAATTTTACTTAAATATCTGATACACATACCTTCACATCTCGAGAACACACCTGCTGCCTACGATTATGTGTTTTCCCAAATCGGTATTTACGGCGCAAATTACAAACTTGCCATACTGATAACCTTATTTATTCAAGCCTATCGCTATGCTGCGGAACCTTTCTTTTTTGCACAAAAAAACGATGCAGATGCAAAAAAAACGTATGCAGATTCCATGAAAATATTTATGATATTCGGATTTGCAATCTTTTTACTTGTAGTGCTTTATCTTGAAATTTTCAAACATTTCATAGGTGAATCATATCGTGAGGGATTGGTTATTGTGCCTATTCTACTTGGTGCAAATCTTTTTCTTGGTGCAATTTATAATTTATCTGTTTGGTACAAGCTAACCGACAAAACAAAAACAGGTATGTATGTTGCACTCATAGGAGCAATAATTACAATTGTTTTAAATTTTGTATTAATTCCGAGTTACGGATATATAGGTGCGGCATGGGCAACATTTTTCTGTTATCTGTCTATGATGTTGATTTCCTTCTATTTGGGACAAAAACATTTCCAAATTCCTTATAACCTGAAACGAATCGGGCTATACGCGACACTTGCATTGACAATATTTCTTATTCATAGCCTTGCGCCGATTCAAAACAATACGGCAGCCTTTATCCGTTCAACCATTCTGCTCTCAATCTATATTTTGGCAGTACTGCATACTGAAAAATGGCTTCAAGCAGCCGGAAATTTCTTCTCTAAACTTAAATTAAAGATAAGAAAATGATTCTTGAACTAAACCATTTTTCACGCCGCTTTGCAATTGGAGATATTCACGGATGCCTCCAAACATTACGTGCACTCGTTGAGGACAAAATTAAATTGTCCAAAACAGATGCCATAATTCTGCTCGGCGATTACATTGATAGAGGACAGAACAGTTCGGGCACACTTGATTATATTATAGATTTGATTGATAAAGGTTTCAATATTTTTCCTTTGCTCGGAAATCATGAGTTGGATATGCTAAGTGCGAACAGCCAATACGATAAAGATCAATTGTTTAATTTTTACAAGTTGCATTTCAAAAGTCAAGATTTATTAGACATACAAATAGGTATTTTACCGAAATACAAACGTTTTTTTGAAAGTCTGCCTTTCTTTTTTGAAACAGAGAATTTCTTTTTTGTTCATGCGTCTTTTGATTTTACAAAACCCAATCCCTTTGACTACACAGCAGCAATGATGACCGGTCGTACTTGCAAAAACGACATGAAGTTCACTTCCGGAAGACCTATTATTCATGGACATCAACCATTTTATCTTTCTAAAATAAAAGAATTTGTTGCAAAAAAATCACCCTGCATAGCACTTGATAACGGTTGTGTTTACAATAAACCGCACAAAATTTACGATTACCGACAACTCTCAAACTTGCTCGCGTTAAATTTGGACACTTACGACTTAATAATTCAACCAAATATTGAAAGCATACAATAAAACCAAGGTAAACAAGGAATTAGATATTTACAATCCTCAGACAGAATACGGTTTCATAGTTGTTGTTTTTTAGCGTATTATTTAAAAAAGAAAAAATACCGACATAATTTTGTTTAGTGTTCCGATTAGTACAAATCTTAACATTATTTTGCCTTAAAGTTTTTTTTT
>DYOJ01000340.1 GCA_020720705.1 Acetofilamentum sp. | reverse complement strand
CAAAGCTCTGTCATCCTTTTTTGAGCAGATACTTATAATTTAAGTAAATTGCTTATTATCAGTAATTTAACTTTACAAACTTTCAACTTTATGACTTTTTATACTGAACTCATCAATCAATTTCCAAAATCAAACCACAATTGCCGTTTCGCTCAAAGCCAAGTGTTTCAAACGCTGCGAAGGCGATTCGATAAATGCGCCGATTTCGTATTCCGCCCAGCGTTTGTTTACGAGTTCAATGGTGTTGTTATCGGCGGTAACAATGTCGGGCCAATCACGTTTAAAGTTATCAATATCAGCACGTTTGCGTGTACCGTCTAAGGCTATGTGCGATACTTCGTTTTCCGATTTTGCTTCAAATACAAAGCAATCGCGCAACGGTTCGAGGTTGCCGGCAATAAGCCAAACGCATAAATCCACATTGTTTGCATCTGCAGGAAAATCAACAAATCCGATGAATTTTATCTTCGAAAAATCCGGTTCGGCGAAGAGTTTTTCGGATAATTCTTTGAGCTGAAATTCTTTTGATTTTTCTACAGAAATCAATACCGCAGAAATATTTTTCTTCAATAAATTTGCATTTATAATCTTGATTTCCGGATATTTAGCTAAAATATTTTCAACATTAATATTCAGAGATGAATACGACATTTCGGAACGATTTTCTGCAAGTTCTTCCGCATACTTTTGTGTAGCATCTATACCGAGCTTGCTTCCGAACGCAAATTTTGACGAAGAATGGTCTAAGACATCCATCGGACCGCGCAAAAATTGAATGTCGTAAAACGGCTCGCAATGCGCGCTTACAGTTTGTGCAACTTGCATGTAATCATGCACATCGGTTGTTTTATCCGTAAGAATTTGAATTTTATTAAACATCATTTGCCCCGCGCCCCAAAGCGAATTCATGGCTTTAAGTGCCTGACCGGGAAACGTTTTTTCGATGCTCGCAATGCTGATGTTGTGCGCCACGCCTGCAATGGGCAAATCCATATCGTGAATTTCCGGAACCATCGTCAATTGAATCGGTGCAAGAAAAATGCGCTCCGTTGCTTTGGCAATATACACATCTTCCATCGGCGGAACGCCCACAACCGTAGCCGGATACACAGCATTGCGCCTGTGAGAGATGCACGTAACGTGAAATTTCGGATACCAATCTGCCAACGAAAAAAATCCGGTGTGGTCGCCAAACGGACCTTCCCAAATTTTGTCTTCCGTCGGGTCCACGTAGCCTTCAATGATAAAATCGGCATCAGCAGGCACGTAAATATCTTGGGTCAGGCATTTTACGAGTTCCACTTTTTTCTTGCGCAAAAATCCGGCGAGCATGTATTCGTCAATATTGTCGGGCAACGGCGCGGTGGCGGCGTAAGTGAGCGCAGGGTCGCCGCCGAGCGCAACGGCTACGGGCATGCGCTGTCCGAGTTTTTTGTATTCTGAAAAATGTCGTTCGCCGGTTTTGTGCTTGTGCCAGTGCATTCCGGTTGTGGTTTTGTCGAGCACCTGCATTCGGTACATACCTACGTTGCGGATACCCGTAATCGGGTCTTTTGTAATTACTTGCGGAAACGTAATGAACGGTCCGCCGTCTCGGTTCCATGTGGTAAGCACCGGAAGTTTTGTTAAATCCGGATCCGACATCACAATTTCTTGACACGCTCCGCGCCCCGATTTTGTTTTCGGAATGTATGAAGCTATTTTTTTGAGTTCGGGCAGAACTTTTAGTTTTTCGAATAAATTCTTTTTCGGTCCCGTAATATCTTTCAATAAATCGGTAATTTCTTTGGCAATGTCGTCATAATCAGATACATTTAAGGCTTTCAAAATGCGTTTGTCCGAGCCTAATGCGTTTATCAACACCGGAAATTCGGTGCCTGTATTTTCAAACAGAAGCGCTTTGCCGCCGCCGGGTTGTTTGCTTTGTCTGTCAGCGAGTTCGGCGATTTCCAAATACGGATTTACCTTTGTTTTGATGCGAATCAATTCGCCGTCTTGTTCTATGGCGTGTATGAAAACAGATGTGGATTTGAACGACATTATTTTTTTTGTCGAAAATACAACAATTCCGGTTTATAGCAAATGTTTTTATGATATAAAAAAAATCCCGACCTTGTGAGTCGGGATAAAATTTTTAGTTTTGAGTGTTTTGTACCTATTCTTAGCGATTAAACATTTCAATTTCCCATTGTCGGATACTAAATGAGTGCTCGCTTCGCACAAGTTTGCCTGTTTTGGCACTTCGATAGTAACACCAGCGTTCTAATTCTTCGCCAATCGGTTCTTTTTGTTCAATTTTCTTTTTCAATGAGCTTTTCAAAAAGGTACCGATACCTTTGGCATAAACAAAGTGAGCCATTGCAATTTTCTGATAGCCTTGCAATTCTGTTTCACGTTCGATTGCACGAACGGCTTTGTCTATGTCCTGACGCAATAAGTTTTCGGCTTCTTTAACAGAGATAGGCTCGTTAAATACTTCGCCGTCTCGGATTACGTGCCCGTAACCTATTGTTTCTATGCCGGAAACGTCCGTGTAGCTATACCCGGCGTTGAATCCTTCGTGGGCTTTTATAAAGCTGATAGCTTCATTGTAGCCTTTTTCAAATTGATACTTGCTAATGTATCTTGTTTCGGAACGTCTAATATCTGCGTCAATTCGCAAAACGTTCAATCCGGCTGTGTTTCCCGTTTTGTTCACTAATGTCGGGAGCATTATTAAAGTTAAAATCAGAACACTTACTACCTTAACATTTAATGTCATTAATATAAGGTTTCGTTTGTATAAAAGCTTTGCACCGTATAACGGGTGATTCAGCTCACAGGATTTTCCTGCTGGGCAATCTTCAGGGTAAAGTGGTATGCTTATTCTGCTTATTGCCGTCTGAGTTCTAAAAACCGTTGCAAATGTATATGTAAAATTTTCAAAAGCAAGTTTTTTAACATATTCTCACATCTGTAAGACTTCTTGCAATCGGTTTCTATTTTTACAATAATTATGGTTAACTCTTTTAGTGTGTTGATAATCAACAATATAAAAGTCGTTGTCATTATCATGTAATTTAGACAAAAATTTATCAAAGAACTCCGAAATGAAGTTTATTTTCATAAATATTTCATTTTCAAATACAAAGAAAAAACATTTTTTTTAAATATCCAAATTTTTCCGCATATTTTTTTATTTAATTTACAGATATTCAATTGTTTACAAATGTGAATTGCCATTTTAAACAAATTTTCCGAAAATTTGCTAAATTTTTCCGGAAAGCTATATCTTTGCCTTTCAATTAATAGGTAAGCAATATGTTAAACAAAGTTAGGGCGTATATTGAAGAGGTTGAACATTTTTTTTCTGAAAATCCGGATGAAATTGAGGCTTTTCGCATAAAATATTTGTCAAAAAAGGGTGGTATAGTTACCGATTTGTTTTCAGCGTTCAAAGATGTTCCGGCAGCAGAGAAAAAAGAATTTGGATTGGTTCTCAATCGCTTAAAGGATATGGTTTCCGAAAAATTGGAAATTTTAAAACAAGGTCTGAAAAAAGCAGATACTCGTCCGGAGGGTTTAGACATGACTTTGCCTGCGGATGCGACATTTTCAGGTTCCCGGCATCCTGTAACTTTGGTCATGAATGAAATCGTGGAAATATTTTCTCGCTTGGGTTATACTGTTTCAGAAGGTCCGGAGGTTGAGGACGATTGGCATGTTTTTTCGGCTTTGAATTTTCCGCCCGAACATCCGGCTCGCGATATGCAAGATACTTTTTTTA
>DYOJ01000339.1 GCA_020720705.1 Acetofilamentum sp. | reverse complement strand
AATTACTTAATGTTATAGAGATATTTTCGACTTGAATGTTTTAAGAAATTCTGTAGAAATTCGATTGAAACTAAATAAAAACAATGAATGGCTACTTTTTGACCATTGAATGATCACAAATGACAAAACCTTCGATTGAAAAAATGGTATCTGCTTAAATCAACATCTTACAAAAATTACCAATGGACTAAAGACATTAAAACAGTGTTTTTAGAAAATTCTTTATGTAATGAATGTATAATACTGAATATCAATTATTTAATAGAATTTAATAAATCATTAATGAGATTTTTTAACGCATCAAAACGAATGCAGCCCAAGCAAATGCCGAGCCGGGCACATGTGCATATTTTATTTTTAAATTTTCTTGTGCAGCTATAAACGCATCTCGAATATCTCTCCCTTCGTTCCAAAGATTGTAAAAGTCAGTCATAAGCTCTTCAGTTTGTTTGTCCGGTACTTCCCATAGTGAAAAAATAAGGTACTCGACACCGGCAGTTTTGAAAGCTCTTCGCAATCCGTAAATGCCGTCGTGCTCGGCAGTTTCTCCCAAGCCTGTCTGACATGCAGATAAAACAACAAGTTTTGTTTTAAACAAATTAAGTTGCGACACCTCTTCTGCAGTCAGCACACCATCTTCCACACCAAGCGGTAACTCATTCCCATTAAAAGCGTTATGTCCGCCGGACAAAACAAAACCCGAACGGCGCAATGGGTTATCAGAGTATGCAAAACTTACATCTTTGTTAATCAATAATTTGTATTGCTCACTTTTACTGTCTGCCCCAAAATAAAAACCGTGACTTGACACATGTAATACCGTAGGAGGTTGATTTTCAAGTGCTTTGAAACACTCTTCGGTACCTTCTTTTGCTGTGTACAGAATTGTTTCTATTTTATTTTTACTGAAAATTTTTTGTATCTTTTGAGTTTCTTCCAAGCTGCCGGGCAGATATGCCCATGTAACTCCTCTTGTTTTTAAGGGCACAAAAACAGGAGGTGCAATCCCGTCATTTGCATCATGCTCTTTACCAACACTGCGATAAAACGCATCAGAGAGATGCTTTAATTCGGTAGGCTCAATTTCGTATTCTAACCCGCCGAACAAAACAGCTCGTTCAATGTCATCTGTTTTGAAACTTGAGTGATTCAACACCTCAGCAGTACTTCCGGTGTATATCAAACGATAGCTATCAGAAACAATATGAGCACTATCCATAGGAACGGCTGCAAACGAAATCGTGTTTAATAGTCGCGCCGGAGATAGATAAACTGTTTTTATATCGGTCAAATGCAATTCAAGCGGTTGCCAGAGTAGTTTGTATAAACTGTCGGCTTTTGAAGATTTCGGGTCATAAAGTTTTTTAATATATTCATATTCAGACATTTCAGTGTTTCGTTTAGTGATTGAGTTTAATTGTTTCTCTTCAAACAGAAAAACGGCTTTAGGCTCAGTAAACTCTTTTCTTAAAATGAGTGCGAAATACAGCACACTATCAGACCATTTGTGAGAATTATGATAGCGGAAAGCAATAAATTCGATTGCTGTCTCATCGGATTTAAGAGAATTTTTTATGTCTTGCCAATTTACTTTGCTTGCATTATTAGTTTTTGCAAAATCAGCAGATGCTCGAACCAATAGTTTTTCAAGACTGTTTGCTTTTTCTTCCATAAGACTTAAATCGGGATGCCTTTCGCTCAAGGGTAAAGCGTATTGCCCTGCGATAGACTTTCCAAGGTCATTCAGTTCCGAGTATAATGCAATTAAAACTGTATCTCCGCTTTCTGCGATTGATTTTCTGACAGCAGTTTTAGACTTTAACAATTGCCCTTTTGTGTGCAATACATTATCGTAAATCAAAGTTGTATTCTTATTTTTTTCAGAATTTACAGTTACAAGAAAAAATGAATTACTCGCATCTAAATAATTGTAAATCTTATGATTAAAATATAATTCTCGTTCCGATTCACTCATATACTTCGAAGTTTCCTCTGATAAAAAACGAACTCCGTCATTCACTTCGGTAAACAAGTTTAATGCTTTTTCGTGTTGTTTAGTTTTCATATACGTCAAAGCCAAATTGATGGTAGCCATAACATAATCCGGATGTTTTTCTCCGAATAATTGTTTATACACCCGCACAGATTCAAGTCCGAATTGTTCGGCACGTTCGTAATCTTTCATTAAAGCATACAAATAGGCTAAATTATTGCATGACAAAGCGTAAGTATAATGATTTTTTCCGTAATTTTGTTCATAGATTTTTTTCGCACGGTTAAAACGAATTTCTGCTTTGAGATATTTACCTGATTTCAAATAAAAAAATGCTAAATTGTTATTTCCGACAGCAAGAGATTCATGGCTGTCGCCATATATTTTCATTTTAATATCGTCAGCCTCAATATACAATTCTTCGGCTTGTTCATAATCACCTTGTTTTTCAGAAATCACGGCAAGATTATTACAACTCGAAGCATAATCGGGATGAGATTTTCCGTAAACGGCATAAAACGTGGTCTTTGCCTCAATTGCAAGTTCTTCGGCTTTAGCATAATTACCGATTTGCTCGTACAATCCGGACAAGTTATTGCAAGCTGCGGCATACTGAGATGAATTTTTATCTTTGTTGTTCTTATAAATTTGCATTACTTCTAAATAGAACAACTCGGCTTTATTAAAATTTCCGACATCCTTATACAACCCTGCCAGATTATTTAAACATACCGAATATTTTACGTTCGATGTTCCGTATTCGGCGGCATAAATATTTTTTGCTTCTATATAAAGTTGTTCTGCTTCACGGTAGTTGCCTTTACTTTTGTATAATCCGGCTAAATTATTACAGCTCAGGGCATAATCCGGATGAGATTTACCAAGCTTTTCAGCTTTCATATTTTTAGATTCCACAAAAAGCGGTTCTGCTTTCTCGTATTGCCCGGTATTTTGATACAATAAGGCTAAATTTCCGCTACATTCAGCATAACTCGAAGTGAGTTTACCTTCCGTTTGTTCAAAAATTGTAAGTGCCTCGCTTAAAAATAGTTCCGCCTTATCATATTGTGCTTTATTTAGATATAAAATTCCAAGATTATTGCAAATAACGGCATAACCGGTATTGTTTTTACCTTTTGTATTTTCGGTGATACGTTTACACTCGATATACAAAGGTTCGGCTAATTCAAATTTATTCTGCTCGCGGTATAGTTCAGCTAAATTATTACAACAAGTAGCATAATCTTTATGGTCATTTCCAAATAGTTCCTCTCTAAGGTTTTTTGCTTCAATCAGATATTTTTCAGCATTTATGTAATCAAACGTTTCAGTATAAAGCGTACCTAAATTGTAACAACACGTGGCATAATTTGGGCTGTGTTTTCCTTCAACTTGCTCCCAGACGTCTTTCGATTCCAAATACAAAGTTTCTGCTTGCTTTTGATTTCGATTTGACGCATACATCAAGGCTAAATTGTTACAAGCAAGGGCATAATTCTTATGGATTTTTCCAAATTCTTTATTTGCAGCCTTTTTCGCTTCTTCTCCATATTTTATTGCATCGGTTAGGTTTCCGGCTCGGTATGCGGTAACAAGTTTTTGATTCCATTCATCCCACGTTTGCGCATTGCAAATTTGCATGGTAAAACCCGAAAAAAAAATCACAAAAAATATGGCGAATTTATTTTGCATAAGTTGATCTTCAATATTATATACAATTCGTATAGCATTGATTTACTTGAATTTACAAAAAAATTCAATTTACCGACTACCCGATACTC
>DYOJ01000338.1 GCA_020720705.1 Acetofilamentum sp. | reverse complement strand
ATCATCCGATTTTAATTTGAATAATCGTTCCGCCTTCATCGGGATCAATAAACGTGATTTGTATATGATAGCCCAATTGGTTCAACACTTCAACACGGTTTTTAATTAATTCCAACCCGCGTGACTTGTTAGCCGGAATAGATTGTTGTTTGCGTTGAATAGATTCTTTACGTCCAATACCGTTATCGGTTATCAGACAAGTGATTATATCGTCGGTTTCGCTGATTTTTATCTTAATCCAACCGTCGTTATTTTTTGGTAGAATACCGTGTTTGATGGCGTTTTCTACAAAAGGTTGTAAGATTAAAGGTGGAATGGTTTTGTTCAAAATATTTTGATTTTCTATTAGAATGTCATAATTGATTTTCCCTTCGGGATATTTCATTTTTTCCAAATCCATATAGGTTTTCAACATGTCTATTTCATCCTTGATACTTATTTCATTTCCTGATATATTTCCTGAATAGATTTGTGAGTTTTTAATGGACGATTCCATATAACTGCGCATTAAGCGAGAAAATTTTACCAAATATTCATTGGCTTTTTCGGGCATATTTTGATTGATAATACTTTGCACCGAAGAAAGAAAATTGAAGATAAAATGCGGATTCATTTGGGCTTGCAAAGTGGCAATTTCTTGAAACTTCAATTTGCGTTCGTTTTCGGCTGCTTTGTGTGTGTTTTTATACCAAATATAAATTAAATACAATAATAGAACACCAAATAGCAACAATAAGAAAAATGCCAATTGATAGAAATTAGGTTCTCTATAAAATGGGAGATTTACCTTGATTTTTACCGTATTTTCAGCCATTAAGTTAGACCCAATCATACTTCCATCGAGTGCCCGAACTCGGAAAGTATAAGTTCCCGATTTTAAGTTGGTATAGGTAACTTGCGATTTTGAATCCCATTTTGACCAATCATCGTCTGTTCCTTCCAAAAAATATTGGAATTGGGTTTTGGTAGGTAAACCAAACCCAACGGATTCAAATTGTAACTCTATTTTATTGATTTTGTCAGGTAAAACCACCATTTCTTTTCCCAATTGTTGTGCATTGCTCAAACCGATTCCGTTGACCGATTTTATAAATACATTGAAATAATCCGATTTGAAAGAAACTTTATCTAAATCCAACACACTGGTTACTGTGGTTGATGGAATGTAAACCTTATTGGCATCTACCCAAAAGCCGTTTTGTGCAATCTCTTCGCCTACAAAACCATTTCTGTAATTGTACATTTTATATTCCAACACATTTTTTTCGTAGAATTTCTTTAAATTGAGGATGTATAATTCATGCGAAGTTCCCACTAATAAATATTGATTGTCCACATCTTGAACGTCTAAAATGTATTTATTTATTTCGTTGGGAGCAATTTTTGAAAATTGTTTTTGCCTTTCATTAAAAAACCATAATCCATCGGTTCCACCAATCCATAAATTGTTGTTATAATCTTTGTCCAATGAAACAGCTCCATAAGTAGGTGCATTTTGGTACAATGTATTAATATCTTGGAAAGTTTTGGAATTTCTGTTAAATACAGCCAAATTTTCCCATGAACCTATCCAAATTTCATCTGTGTTTCGGAAAGCAAATCCGGTAGGACGAGTTGTAATGATTTTTTTGGTTTGGTCTTTATAAACAGTTTTATGATGGTTAACATCAAAAAAAGCAATGCCATTTTCTTGACCCGCAATGAGTTGGTTACTTATAGAGTCGAATGCAGTAATGATGCTCAATTCATCATCCAATCGTTGCATAAAGTGGTAATTGTATTTCAAAATACCGGTTTGGGTTGGAAAATAAATATTACCGATTTTATCGAGACATGCTCCGTAATA
The DNA here is from genome assembly GCA_020720705.1 of Acetofilamentum sp. Lineage (GTDB taxonomy): Bacteria > Bacteroidota > Bacteroidia > Bacteroidales > JAADGE01 > DYOJ01. Next base: position 1,932 of record DYOJ01000338.1, on the reverse strand, counting down.
AAAATCTTTTTCGGGCTTTCCATCGGCTTGAAAAGCGGAAACTTCTGTACGTTTTTTATAGTTTATATCCATTTCAAAAAGCCCGTGTTTGTATTCTCCTGCGTAGAATTTTCCATTTTTTCCTTTGACAAGTGTCCAAACATCGCTCATATAGGAAGTAGGAAACACTTGAAGTGCCCCGTTGTTGATTTGAAACAAACCTATATCGGTTGCTACCCAATAATTTCCGTCCAAATCATGAATAACATCAAAAAACATTTTATCTATCGGTAAATGAACCATATCGGCAGATTTAGTATCCGAATGAAGCAGAAATATTTTAGAATAGTTATTAACAACATGCTTTTTTACAGGTAGATTATAAATTTTGAATTGATTTTCTTTTAAAGAATAGATAAAGTATTTAGCATCTGTCAACGGGTTTACAGCCGTTATAGCATTGCCTTCTTGAATTAAGACATATACTGTTCCGTTTTCAAATCTTTTTAAAATTACGGTACCGGTAAAAGTTTTAGTTTTTAGAGTATTATTTTCAATATAGTATATTTCATTTTGCGATCGTGATGACTTAAAAAAAGGGATGTTTTTTGTTTTATCATAAAAATTATGATAGGTAAAGTGCGAAGATGAAACTCCTGTTGAATATGTTTTTACCACTTTATTGTCTTTAATTTCCTTGATGAATGTGTTGTTATACAGCCAATAACGGTCTTTTCCTGCTAAAAAAGAAGTTTCATCATTCACAGAATGTAGCAATTTCATTTTGCCTTGGACATAGAGATATATTCCCAATCGCGTGCCTATCATGATGTTGCCATTGCCCAATTCATCAATCCTGAAAATGTATTGGTTTTCTAAAAAATTTTCAAAGTATTCACCATTAAATTTCGCCAATCCACCTTTGGTTCCTGCCCAAATATATCCCTTGGAATCTTGGTGTAGGAACTGAACTTGAATTTGAGGCAATCCTTTGTGGGTTGTATAGTTTATATAGGGCGCTTGTTGCGACCAAACCAAAGTTTGTGCACAATACAAGAATATGATTACGATGTATAATTTTTTAATAGTCATAATTAGCAATTCCAAATTTACAATTTTCATAGATATATAATACAAAAAAGTAATAATTGGACAAATGGAGTAATAAGTGGTATTAAATTCCAAAAAAAATGAAATTCTCAATTCCAATAAATTGGGAACCAAAGACTACCGACCACCGACCAAATACTAACGACTAACAACCACTTATTATCAAAATCGACCACTTGTTATATTTTATGAAATTTTTACTAAGTAGGGATGTAAATTTACGAGAAATTTTAAATCAATATTAATTAAAATGTCCTATATCATGAAAACCAATTTTTTACTTTTTGTAATTCTGTTTACTTCTCTTTCTTATGCCCAAATGCGCGTGGTAGCTTTACACAGCCCCACAAATGGTGTTCAATATTTTGCTGAAAGTCAGACCAATTTTCAACCTTTCCTTTTGGCTTATGCTGCCGCCATTGATGGTGATACCATTTATGTAGGTGGCGGTAATTTTGATGTTCCGGCAACCTTTGACAAAAGATTGACCGTTTACGGAACCGGTCATTACCCTTCTGCTACTTCCGCTACCGGATTTACGCTTTTTAATGCCGGTTTTACCTTAGGCGATGCGAGTGATAATTCTCATTTTGAAGGATTGAGTATTAACGGTACTATTACTTTTGCCGATGCCCCTACGGACAATATTACCATTAAAAGGTGTCATATCTATGGTGGAATATATGCTCCCTATACAACCACTAACTACGGAATTAATTGCGTCTTTGTAGAAAACGTATTTCGTTCAAGTTTAGAATTGAGCCATTTGAGAAGTGCTCAATTTTACAATAATATGATTTTTGGCACATTGAGTAGTGCTACCAATCATATTTTTGTCAATAA
>DYOJ01000337.1 GCA_020720705.1 Acetofilamentum sp. | reverse complement strand
ATTATAAAAATTACGAAAGAGATTTTGATACAAAAAACAAAATTAGTGATGAAAATAAATTCATTACTAATTTTTCGTTAAAATAATCAGATAAATATTAACCCGAACAAGCTTGTATCAATAATTAAATCAATAAATTACGCAATAAGCAAACGTTTTGCATATTCGCTGTTGTCGAGCCTGTGCTTGGCGTACTCTAAACTTACGGTAAATGTTTTTTCGGATTGAGAGGGCAATTCATACATGGCATCGGTCATGATGGTTTCGCAAATAGAACGCAATCCGCGTGCACCGAGTTTGTATTCAATCGCTTTTTCAACAATATAGTCAAGGGCAGAGGTTTCAAAATCAAGGACAATACCATCCATTTTAAACAATTTGATGTACTGTTTTACGAGTGCATTTTTCGGCTCGGTCAGGATATTTCGCAAAGCTTCTTTATCTAACGGATTGAGATAGGTTAATACAGGTAAGCGTCCGATAATTTCGGGTATCAACCCAAAGGCTTTTAAATCTTGAGGCGCGATGTATTGCAAAAGATTTTGTCGGTCAATGACTTCCGTATTTTTTTTGTCGAAACCGACAATTTTTGTATTCATGCGTTGGGCTATTTTTTTGTCAATACCGTCAAAAGCTCCGCCTGCAATAAAGAGGATATTTTTCGTATCAACAGCCACCATGTTTTGTTCGGGATGTTTTCGTCCTCCTTTCGGGGGGACATTCACGACGGAGCCTTCCAAAAGTTTGAGTAATCCTTGCTGAACGCCCTCACCGGACACATCTCGGGTTATGGAAGGGTTGTCGCTCTTGCGTGCAATTTTATCAATTTCATCAATAAATACGATGCCTTTTTCGGCAAGTTGCACATTGTAGTCAGCAGCTTGCAGAAGTCTGGTGAGCAGGCTTTCAACATCTTCACCCACATAGCCGGCTTCGGTCAGCACCGTAGCATCCACAATGGTAAACGGCACATGCAACATGCGAGCTATAGTTTTAGCCAACAAGGTTTTACCGGTTCCGGTTTCGCCTACCAAAATAATGTTCGATTTTTCGATTTCAACATCATCTTTTGTATCAGTTTGTCCCAATCGTTTGTAGTGATTGTAAACCGCTACCGACAATATTTTTTTTGCATCGTCCTGCCCAATCACATAGGTATCTAAAAAGGCTTTGATTTCGTGAGGTTTATAAATTTGAACATCGTTGAACTTTGTTCCCGTATTTTGAGCCGAACCAAACTCTTCTTTAACAATTTCATAAGCACGTTGAGTGCAATTATCACATATATAACCGGTAAAACCGGCGATGAGTAATCTCACCTCACTGCGTTTACTTCCGCAGAACGAACATTTGTCTGTTTTTGTTGCCATGTATTTGTTTGAATAAAAAACTTTTCCGAAAACTTATGTCCCCGAAAAAGTTTTTCTTAAATTTTATTGCAATTATTATTTATTCTCAAAAATTCTATTTTTCACGCACGAGCACCCTGTCCACCATACCATATTCTTGGGCTTCGTTGGCGGTCATCCAGTAATCGCGGTCTGAATCTTTTGCGATAACATCAAAAGGTTTACCGGTGTGAAAAGCCAAAATTTCGTATAGTTCGTTTTTCAGCTTAACAATTTCTTTGTAAGTAATTTCGATGTCGGAAACTTGACCTTCGGCACCGCCCATCGGTTGGTGAATCATGACGCGTGAGTGTCTCAGTGCGGAACGTTTACCTTCTGAACCGGAGCATAGTAACACAGCCGCCATGGATGCCGCCATGCCGGTACAGGTTGTTGCGATATCGGGGCTGACATATTGCATGGTATCGTATATTCCTAAACCGGCATATACCGAACCTCCGGGTGAATTGAAATAAATTTGAATGTCTTTGGACGGGTCGGAGGATTCCAGAAACAACAACTGTGCTTGTATGATGTTGGCAACATAATCGTTTATCGGCAAACCGAGAAAAATGATTCTGTCCATCATCAATCGTGAGAAAACATCCATTTGTGCAACATTCAATGTGCGTTCTTCTATAATAGTCGGTGAAATGTAATTGGCTGATATTTGTCCGTAGCGATGCAGGCTTAAACTGCTGATACCGAGATGCTTGGTGGCATATTTATGAAATTCTTGACTACTCATAACATTATATTATTTAAAGTTTTATACTGAAAAAAAGTATGGTAAATATTAGATTGGTCTATCTTCGAATAACTGACATAATCCTTATGCGTTTGCCTCATTAAGTTTGTTAAATTCATCAAGTGTGATGCTTTTGTGCTGAAGGCTCACCCTTTCTTTAATGTATGCAACCACTTTATTTTCAATCACTTGTTCGCTGTATGAGTTCGCTTTGTTTTTATCCTTTAAATCATTATTGATAAAATCTTCTACTTTATCGCCCAGCATATCAAGGGTTAATCCGTATTGTCTAAATTGATTTGCGATTTGTTGTTTTGACTGTTCCCGAATTTCTTCTTTGCTTACCACAAAATTATTTTTGTGCGAGATGCTGTCAAATATTAATTGCAATTTGAAACTATCAACAAAGGAGTTATACTCAGCCTCAACTGTTTCGGTATTAATCTTTCCTGATTTATCGGTTACAATAAGGTAGCGTTTCATGAATTTGTCAGGCAGTTCAAAATCGGTCTTGGATTTCAGATACTCTCTCACATCTGTTTCAAAACGGTATTCCGAATTTTCTTTCATATAAGCCTCATAATCAGCGATGATATGTTTGCGCAAACTGTCCATATCTGTAACGCTGCCGTCGGGAAACAACTGTTCAAGGTTTTCGGCATTTAATTCGCCGGCTTGATATTCTGTGATTTCATGTATTCTGATTTTGAAAAACGGTTCGGTTTCGGCAATGTGCTCCTTGTCAATATTAAGGATAGATGATAACTCGGTATCGTTCGGATAGGCTTTTTTTAAATCAATGACCAATTCGGCATTCTCTGTTAAACCTATGAATTGTTCTTTTATATCAGCATCTTTAATTACTGAAACAGAGATAGTTACATTTTGATTCAAAATCGGCATTTCTTTAGCCGAGCCGTCTTCGTTTACCTGCTCCAAATCTACCTTTAAGAATGAAACTTCGGTAACAGCCGCGGCGGGTTCTTGTTTCCCGACACGACTTTTGTAGCGCGTAATCTCTTCTTCAATCAACTCTTCCGAAATTTCAATCGTATAATACGGCAGTTCTGTCTGATTATCAATTGTTAATTCGATGTTGGGTTTCAAAGCTATATCAAACAGAAAATCATGAGTTTCATCTTTATCCAATTCGATATGTTTCTGCGCTTCGGACGGTAACGGTTGAGCCAGAAAATCTATCTTTTCTTTTTCGATATATTCCGAAAGCGATTCGGAAACGAGCTTGTCAATTTCCTTTATTTTCAAATCGCGTCCCACCATGCGTTCTATCACACTCATTGGGGCTTGTCCGGGGCGGAAGCCTTTTATTTGTGCTCGCTTACGATGTTCTTTTAGTACAGTTTGCACACGCGGTTGGTAGTCTTCTTTTGTTATGGACAGGGTAATGGTTGCGGTTAAATCGTCTTTTGGAGTGAGACTGATATTCATTTCTGATATTTTTTTTTAATAATAATCGGAATAAAAAAACCGCCTTTCGGCGGCTTAGTGCGGGTGAAGGGACTCGAACCCCCACACCTTGCGGCATCAGTTCCTAAGACTGACGCGTCTGCCATTTCGCCACACCCGCATTTTAGACTGCAAAGATAAATCTATATTTCTTATTAACAAAAAATTGTTTTGAGCA
>DYOJ01000336.1 GCA_020720705.1 Acetofilamentum sp. | reverse complement strand
TGTATTTTTCAGTAATAAAGTGTAATTTTGTGGGGTAAACCGTTTTAACGGTTCTTTTTCTTTTTTTTTAAAATCTCAAAATTAAGTATCATGAAAAAATTAGTATCAGTAGCCATCGTCATTATCTCTTTTGTTTTGTATGCCTGCGGTCCGTCTGTTGAAGGACAATCGGGAGCATGGACATCAAATTTGGCGGAACTCAACAAATTGAAAACCGAATACCCTCATTTTTCGTCAATGATTGATGAGAAGATTGACGAAGCAACAAAAATTTTCGATGCCGCCGGAAGCCTCGCGGAAGAAGATGCCAAGGCTGAAAAAATGCAGGAAGCAAACGCTATTTTGAACTCCGGATGTGTCGGCGATTTAAAAAATATGAAGTCGAAAATTGAAGAAGTTAATACAAAAATTGAAGACCTAAAAACATTTCGTCGCGGAAAATCATCAGCCGATGTGCAACTTGCCGAAATTGTAATTTCAGATGCCAATGATGTTTTGAAAACCGCCAAAGAATCGCTCGCAGACACGAACGCAGCTACTGCATGCGATAAAATCTCAGATTCATACAAAAAACTGACCGCAACAATCACTGATATTGCCAGCACAAAGAAAGGTATTCAGGACAAAATTGACGAAGAGAACATTGCTAAAAAAGACGGCGCGGCAAAAACTGACGGCACAACAGATGCTGCAAAAGCTGTGAAATGCGACTATTGCGGTGTTACGAGCGTACCCAAAGACGGAAAATGCCCATCGTGCGGTGGTGTTTCCGATTCAAAATAAAACAATTATTTTTAGTATTTCAACAATTATTTAATATTTTGATATTTTGTTTGTTATCTATTGTTCAGTTCAAAGTTCTTCCTGAGCGTTTTTGAATAATTTTCCTTTAATTGTTTTTTTTCTGAAGCAAAGAAGTTTAATTTCGCTCTTTTTAAGAAAACATTTCCAAGAAGAATTTTAAAAACTCGTAACTGAAACTTTAAAGTCCGTTTTTTTTTGATTCATTTCTCGCATTCTCGAAAGTATTACATCTCAAAAACATTGTTGTTTTGAGATGTAATATTGTCAATATTCGTATCTTTGTGTAACTTAAATTATTGAATTATGTTAGCTCCGCTTGATAATGAAACTATTTTTAAGAAGGCGTTTACAGACAAAGAAGTATTCCAACAATTTGTAAAAGACCTTTTTGATATTGATATAATTGTAGAGAAAATTGAAACAGAGAAAAGGTTTGAACCTCCTATTTCCCCTATAAACTTTGAACTTGATATCTATGCTGAAAGTACAGACCAGCATTTTATCATTGAAATCCAAAAAATAGATTATGATTATAATTTTGACAGATTTTTACACTATTTTCTGACCTTAATTGCAAATCAACAAAAAAGCGCTTCGAACTATAAATTTGCACAACGAATTTTGGGTGTTGTTGTCTTTTCACGTCCGTATCGTTTTGACCAAAAAGACGGACAGCCCGTTAGAGACAATGTCTTGATTATGGATTTTAATCCAAAAAACTTAAAAGGTGACCCGATAAAACTTTATGAACATAATATGATTTTTCTTAATTCGTCAAAAAAATATCAAAATAATGAAACACCAAAGAATTATCAAGATTGGTTAGATTTATTTTATGCGTCAATGAAAGAACCGATAAATTATACTCTTAATCTAAATAATAAAGGGATTGCAAAAGTTGTTAATATAATTGATTATAATATGTTAGACCCGATAACTTTGCAAAAAATGAAAGAAGATGAATGTCGGAAAGAGATGAAAATAATGGATGACAGAGAAAGCAGAATGGACGAAAAAATTGAAATCGCCTTAAATTTCATCAAAAAAGGATATAATAATGAAATAATCAAGGACGGAACAAATTTAACGGAATTTGAAATCGAAAAATTACGTAACGATATGATAAACAATAATTATTGTCTGTAAGATTTGAATAATATTCCTGCATTTTATTTTTTTAACTTTTAAGTACGATGCTCTTCGTAAGCAGAGGACATAATATGGAGTTGTCCAATGTTTTTAAATATATTCGTAATTTTTAAAAAAATGTTGTAACCCGTATTTCGATTCATATACAAGTGAATCAATATTTTAAATCAAAATTTTTGAACATCAAACGTAAAAGGCTGTGTAAAATACAGCCTTTTTTTTGCGAAATACAATTTAGAATTTGTATTAACAGATTTAACACTATCTTTGCGGGCTTATTTCGGGCAAGGTGTCCGAAAAAAGGTTTGTTAATAGTTTAGATTTCTGTTGAATTTGATGTGGAGATTCCTAAAGTATTAATGAGCTTACACACAAATTTATAAATATCCGATGTCAAATATCCGGCATCCGAAATCTAAGTAAAAATGCAAACATTTAATGAAACCGGCTTGCGCGAAGAGTTGCTCAAAGCCGTAACTGCCCTCGGCTTTCAAACGCCGACCCCTGTGCAAGCACAGACTATTCCTAAAATTCTTGAAACCGACCGAGACATCGTTGCACTCGCACAAACCGGAACAGGAAAAACAGCCGCTTTCGGCTTACCGTTGTTGAATAATATTGATATTCAATCTAAACACATTCAAGCAATTGTGCTTAGCCCGACCCGAGAACTTGCAATGCAAATAAATTCCGATTTCGAGAATTTCATGAAATTTATGCCCGGTGTAAAAACCCTTGCGGTTTACGGCGGAGCGAGTATTGAGCGACAAATGAGAGAATTGCGAGACGGGGTGCAAATTGTTGTCGGAACTCCCGGACGTGTAGTGGATTTAATTCATCGTAAAAAGCTGATATTGAATCATATAACTGCTCTGGTGCTTGATGAAGCAGACGAAATGCTCAACATGGGCTTTAAAGAAGAATTGGACACAATTTTGGAGCAAACTCCTGAAACAAAACGTGTTTTACTGTTTTCTGCAACGATGCCCGATGAGGTGTATCGAATTGCAAAAAATTATATGCGGGATGCGCTTCAAATCAAAGTTGAGGGCAGCAATAAAGGTGCTACAAACGTTGAGCATTTTTTCTACCAAGTCCGTGCTCATCATCGCTACGAAGCCTTGAAACGTATCGTGGATAATCATCCCGATATTTATGCCATCATTTTTTGCCGAACTCGTACCGAAACACAAGAGGTTGCTGAAAAATTGATTTCAGACGGTTACAATGCCGATTCATTACACGGCGAATTATCGCAGGCACAGCGCGATATGGTTATGGGTAAATTTAGAAATAAAACATTGCAACTCCTTGTGGCTACCGATGTTGCTGCACGCGGTTTGGATGTGGACAACGTCAGCCACGTTATAAATTACAACTTGCCCGATGAAAATGAAGCCTACATACATCGCTCCGGAAGAACAGGGCGTGCGGGCAAAACCGGTGTATCGCTGTCTATTGTACACAGCAAAGAAGGCAGAAAATTGCATTTTATTGAAAAACAACTCGGCAAACCAATCGTTTATCGCCCTGTGCCGGACGGTTGGGAAGTTTGCGAAAAACAACTATTGAAAGTCGTCAATAAATTAGAGACCGTTACGGTTGAAACCGAACAAATTCACGATTTTCTCCCGCCTATTTATAAAAAACTTGAAAATTTTACACGAGAAGAACTAATCCAACGTTTTGTATCAGTGGAGTTTAACCGTTTTTTAGAATACTACAAAGATTCTGCTGATTTAAATTTACCCGAACACGAACGCGCCGGCGGAAAATCAAACCGAAGAGAACGTACTGACAGATACGAACGAAGCGACCGATTTGACAGACGAGA
>DYOJ01000335.1 GCA_020720705.1 Acetofilamentum sp. | reverse complement strand
ATATATTTCGCCAAAGTTATAATCCGCAAACAAAAAACATACAAACAGATTACCAGCGCGGAATTTTCCCGATGTTTTTATACCGATTAAGATTTTAGGGACTAATCAGTGTTTGTAAGAAAATGTGTAAATATTTGAAATAATGTAGATTAAAGTCATTTTTTAGTCGAATGTTTTAACATACAGTGGTCATACAGTAGTCATTTAGTTGTCATTTATTGCTTTTCTTAGTTTCAATCGAATTTCCGGTAGTGGGATAAATGCGTTGAAGTGCAAGCGTGGACGCTTGCAACATACAAAATACTATGAGTTTAGCGTCCACTCTAAACTTTAAACAACGGATTTATGACACTACCCGAATTTCTACAGTATTTCAACTGTATTTCTAAAAACATTCAAGTCAAAACTTAACTGTAACATAAAGTCCTTCAATATGTTATGTGTTTTCTAACAAATACTGCTTAATGACTGATTAATGACTACTTAATGACTACCTAATGACTTTTTTTGACCAATAATTAACTATTGATTAACAAATATTGTTTGAAAAGACATCTATAATCAATTTTTAATCTACCTTTAATCAATTATTTTGACAAGCTATTACAAACAGAGATTATGCAAACAAACATTCCGTTTATTCTCGGTTTAACAGGTGGAATCGGGTCCGGTAAATCTACGGTTCGCCGGATTTTTGAGTCATTTGGTATTCCGTGCTACGATGCTGATACACGTGCAAAATGGCTGATGACAAACGATTTGTCATTAATTTCTGACATTAAACAATTGCTTGGATGTGAGGCTTATACCCTTGACGGACAATTAAATAAACCATTCGTAGCCGGTAAAATATTCAACAATAAAACTTTATTGAATGAAATAAACAGTATTGTTCATCCGGCTGTTGCGCGTGATTTTGCTGCTTTCATTTCCGAACAACACTCGGATTATGTAGTTAAGGAAGCCGCAATTTTGTTTGAATCCGGTTCATACAAAGAGACAGATGCGGTTGTGTTGGTTACGGCTCCGGAGCATATCCGAATTGCAAGGGTTTGCGCGCGCGACAATGTAACCTACGAAGACGTAAAGGCTCGAATTGCAAACCAAATGTCGGATGACGAGAAACGGAAATTAGCGCAATATGTTATTGACAATGACGGAATTAATGCAATTTTACCTCAAGTAACGGCTATCCATAAGCAACTAAAGCGTCATTGAAATTTGGCTAATATTTTTTCTGCTAATATTTCAGCCAATTTGACTTCCGATTCGTAGGTACGACCTGCAATATGGGGTGTAAGTATCACGTTATCAGACTTTTGAAGATATGAAAATGCTTCCGGAAGCTCTGAAAAACCAAGTTTATCAAAATGAGACTCTTCGTATTCAATAACATCCAAACCGGCTCCGAGAATTTTACCTGATTTTAATGCATCTGCTAAGTCTTTGGTTTTGACAACTTTACCTCTTGCTGTATTGATGAGGTAAAATGGTTTCTTGAATTTTGAAATAAAATTGGCATCAATCATATATTCAGTTTCATCCGTGAGCGGGACATGCAAACTCAATACGTCTGCAAGTTCTTGTATGTCAATAAGTTGCGTCTCAGTTACAAAACAGTCCGAAAAATTTGTTTTGTATTTATCATAAGCCAACACCGATACACCAAAACCTGACAACCTCTGTGCAAAAGCCTTGCCCATATTTCCGTATCCGACAATTCCTATTGTTTTTCCGTGCAATTCATACCCTCTGTTCGTATTGCGGCTCCAATGTCCTTCTCGAATTTCGGCATCCGCTTTTCTAATGTTATGAAAAAGTGTAAGTAGCAGACCTACTGCATGTTCGCCTACAGCATCTCGGTTACCTTCGGGCGAGTTAAGGCAGGTTATCCCCATGCGTTCGGCGGTTGATACATCTATGGTTTCCATGCCGGCTCCGAGCCGTGCAATGAATTTTAACTGTGGATTTGTCCGTAAAAAGTCTTCGGTTACTTTCAACCGGCTTCTCAATACAATGCCTTGAAAATCATTTGCAATTAGCTTAAAATCAGATTGTTGAATATTAGGGTTATACTCACAAATAAACCCGGAGGATTCAAGTTTTTGTTGAAGTATCGGATGAAGGGCTTCGGCAATCAGTATGTTCACAATATTTATTTTTACGTTCTGTTACAAAAAGAAAAACGGTTGCAGAATTTAGAAAAAAACTGCTTCCGTTTAGAACTATTTAACACATTTTTTATTCATCTAAAGCACCTTTCATCGGTGCAAAGCCGTTCATGTACACACGAATACCCGATTTGTGTCCGGTAACTTCTCCTTCGGGTGAACGATTTTCATAACCGAACATCACGGAGTTTACAACTTTGTGCATGGTCATATTTTTTTCGTCGAAATACCAATCTTCCGTAAACAACACATTGCCGATTCTCCCGCGCGAGTATTCTGTATCGAAGGCTTTGATTTCTTCAACAGTCATTTTTTGTCCGGTTAAGTAGTCATAGCCGTCAATTTTTCCTGCAATCAAAGCGTTCATGATAATATCGGCAAACTTCGTGGCGTCCATACCTTTCAACCACTTGTTCATATACTCATTTTCAGCCGGATTCGGGTTTTTGATGAGTGCCGTGTAAAGCATTGTATCGGCAATTTTGGTGAACCCTTCGGTCGTAGTCGGAATATTAAGGTTTACTTTTTCGGATGTTTTTTTTAAGACATCCGACGAGTCAATGTTTGTTTCAGATTGCTTCTCCGGCGCACATGCTGCCATTGTAAAAAAGAGTAGAATCAAAATGATACGATTAATTCGGAACATATTTTTGTGTTTTGTGATTAATATTATTTTTCATTTAACAGTGCTTGTTTCGCTTTTGCGAGCATTCCCGGGTGTTCTGCAGGCGGGTAATGCAAATTCAAGGATTTTAGTTTTTCGACAATAATTTCTCCGATAGCAACTCTTGTGAACCATTTTTTATCAGCCGGAATCACATACCAAGGCGCATAATTTGTTGAAGTGTGTTGCAACATTTCTTCGTAAGCCAATTGATAGTTGTCCCAATAAGCACGTTCTTCTGAGTCGGCACTGCTGAATTTCCAATTTTTGTCAGGTTCGTTCAACCTGTCTAAGAATCGCTCTTTTTGTTCTTCTTTGGAGAGGTTGAGAAAAAATTTCAAGATGTGAGTTCCGTTTTCGGATACGTGTTTTTCGAAATTGTTGATTTGGTCGTATCGCCTTTTCCAGAAATTTTCGTCAATTTTATTTACACTGTTATACTCCGGAATCCGCTCATTTAAGATGAATTCGGGGTGAACTCGTGTGATAAGGACATTTTCGTAATGCGACCGGTTGAAAATTTCTATCATGCCGCGTTCGGGCAGAGCTTTGTAATGTCTCCACAAATAATCATGCTCTAATTCTTCTTTGGAAGGCGATTTAAAACTGTGAACTCGACATCCTTGCGGATTAAGACCGCCCATTACGTGGCGTATCACTCCGTCTTTTCCGGCAGCATCAGGGGCTTGCAGAATTATCAGCAAACCAAATCGGTTGTCGGCATAAAATACTTCCTGCAATTTATCCAACTCTTCTGTATTTCGTAAGAGTTCTTCTTTTGCATTTTCTTTTTTCAATTTGCCGCTGTCGCGTGGGTCGTGTTCTGAAAGTTTAACTTTTGAACTCGTAATTTTATATTTTTCAATATCTTTTAACATGATAAATTGATTTTTGATGAATATATTTGATGAAATTAAACCGTTAGGAATTAGGAATTGGAAATTAGGAGTTAGGAGTTAGGA
>DYOJ01000334.1 GCA_020720705.1 Acetofilamentum sp. | reverse complement strand
TACTCACTACTCACTACAAAATTTCAAAATATCAATATAATGAATCCAAACAATTATTGTGTTATCATGGCGGGGGGCGTAGGCAGCCGTTTTTGGCCCCTAAGCAAAACCGAACGTCCCAAACAGTTTTTAGATATTCTCGGAACAGGGAAATCGCTGTTACAGCAAACTTTTGCTCGTTTTGAAAAAGTTTGTCCTACCGAAAATATTATCATTGTAACCAATAAAGACCACAGCAAACAAGTTCAGGAACAATTGCCCAAACTTAAATCCGAACAAATATTGGCTGAGCCGCAACGTCGAAATACTGCTCCGTGTATCGCATTTGCAAATTTTATGATTGCTCGTAAAAACCCGAAAGCAAATATTATTGTTGCACCTTCGGACCATCTGATTCAAAATGAAGATAAATTTACCGAAGTCATGCTGAAAAGCCTTGAATTTACGGCAAAGCATACGGGGTTGCTGACACTCGGCATGACGCCGACTCGCCCGGAAACCGGTTATGGTTATATCCAAACTTCGGAAGAGACGATGGAGGGTTTCGAGCAAATCTCAAAAGTTAAAACATTTACCGAAAAACCTGACAGAACTACTGCTGAAATATTTTTATCAAGTGGTGAATTTGTTTGGAACTCTGGAATTTTTATCTGGTCGCTGGCGGCTATCAATCAGGCTTTTGAATTGTATCAACCGGAAATGTTGCATAATTTTGTGCCTAAACAAAATCTCACAACACCCGAAGCAGAGCAAAAACACATCGAACAGGCATTTGCGGCTTGCAAAAGTATCTCAATTGACAAAGGGGTGATGGAACATGCTGAAAACGTGTATGTTATGAGCATAGATTTCGGATGGTCAGACCTCGGAACTTGGGATTCGCTCTATGACTTGATGCAAAAAGATGCGGACGGAAATGCACTGAAAGGAAACTCGGTAATCAGTATTGAAAACAAAAATTGCTTGTTTAATGTGCCCGATGAAAAATTGGTGGTCGCTCAAGGCTTGGACGATTTTATGATTGTCGAAGCTGACGGAGTTTTACTGATTTGCAAAAAAAATGATGAGAGAAAAATTCGTGAGTTCGTGGAAGAAGTGCGTAAAAGAAAGGGAGAAGCCTACGTATAATAGTTCGTTATAAGCCATAAAACCCGGAAACAACGATTTGATAATTTGATTAAAAAGATGTAAATTTGCTAAAATATAAATAAACAATTATGCAAATTGCAAATCCAATATATGATGTGGTATTCAAATACTTAATGGAAGATAGCAAAATTGCTAAACTTCTTATTTCTTCTATTATAAAACAAGATATTGAAATACTTGAATTTCGCCCACAAGAATTTATTGCAGAAATTGAAAGAAATAAGGCAGTTAAGAAAAAGAAAGTAAAAAAGAAAAAGGATGAAATGACCTTTTTCACTGTTTATCTGTTAGATTTTTCGGCAAAGATTAAAACACCGGAAGGAGAAAAAATTGTATTGATAGAAATTCAAAAAGCAAAATTCGCAACTGATATAATGCGATTTCGCAAGTCTTTGGGTTCTCAATATAGCAACAAAGAAAATATTTATATTACAGAAAATGACGGAAAACGAATTAAAAAAGCCTGTGAAATAATCAGCATTTACTTTTTAGGCCACGAATTAGAAAACATTCATGGTGTTCCGGTAATAAAATCTGAGAAAAAATACATTGATGTCAGTTCCGGGAAAGAGATTAAGCAAAAAGAATATTTCATTGATAGTTTAAATCATGAAAGTTATACAATTCCAATTCCCGAATTAAAAGAAAAACGCAGAAATGAATTAGAAAAATTATTAAGTGTTTTTGACCAAAGTAATAGAACCGAAGACCATCATATTTTGAATGTCAAAGAAGATGATTTTTCCGAAGAATTCAGAGAATTAATTCGTCGCTTACAAAAAGCAGTAAACGAACCTGAAATTCGCGCAAAAATGGATTTGGAAGATGAAATAATTGAAGAATTGGAAGAACGTGAACGAGAATTGGCGGTGAAAGATGTAATAATCGAAGAACAAAGCAAAACTATTGAACAACTACAACGTGAGATTAACGAACTTAAAAGAACGAAATAGAAAGGCTTATAACATCCAATTTGCGATATTCAGTTCTTGTACGAAAACTCATACAACATCGGCAATTGGACAGACGCCCATATCCCGGTTTCGGGGGACGATGCCGTTATTCCGGATGTGTCTTCGGCAAGTAACCGATTTCCGTATATTGATGTAGCAGCGGTTTGCGCAAATATAGATATCCGGGCAGGAGCTTACATCCGAATTGCACCCGATTTTTCGCTCACTGTGGAAAATACCCTGACAAATTCCGCCGGAAATTCCGGTATTCAAATCCTTTCAAACGCAACCGGAACCGGCTCGCTGATTCACAATACCGCAGATGTGGATGCAACCGTGCAACTCTATCTCTCTGGTGCCGCACCAGGGCAATGGCATTACATTTCGCCTTCGGTTGCAAGTATGCCCAAGAATTTGTTTTCGCCCGTCAATTTTTATCAATACAATGAAAATACGGCAGATTATTGGTGGGGACACGACTATCGCGGTGTGAGCGGTTGGGAAACACCTCCCGCAATACTCTCACCCGGAACAGGTTACATCAATTACGGAACCGCTACGACAGTTACAGGCACCGGTAAACTGAATTATAATCCCGCCGGATATACGCTTACGGCTGATTATACCGAACACCCCGGCAACGACCCCGCTTTCAGCAGAGCATATACCAACTACGACGGTTGGAACTTATTCGGAAATCCTTATGCGAGTGCCCTTGATTTTGACGCGTTTACAGGTTTGACAAATATTGACAATACCGTATATTTTTACGACGACAATACCGACAATTACAAGTATTTCAACAACGGCGGCGGAGTTATTGATAACAATATTCAAGTAAACGGTGCTACGCAATACATCCCCGTCGGGCAAGCGTTTTTTGTAAAATGCAACAATACCGCAGGCGGTTCTCTTACGATGCCCCCGGCTGCGAGAGTGCATAACACGCAGAATTTTTGGAAATCGGAGAACGATGAACCGCAAAATGTTCTTCGTCTGAAAACACAATACGGCACATTTACCGATGAGTTGGTTATCAGAACTTTACCCGATGCTTCCGAAGATTTCGACAGCAAATACGATGCTTACAAACGTTTTTCATGGAATACACAAATGCCTCAGCTATACGCATTTACCGAGAGTAAAGCAAATGAAACGGCTATTCATACAATTCCGGAATTTTCAGAAACGGTCTCTGTTCCGCTGGGTTTCTATGCCGGTTTAGCGGTTGAATATTCCATTTCGTTGAGCAACAATACTTTTCCGCAGGATGTAAATGTTTATATTGAGGATAAATTACTGAATACGAACAAATTACTTACAATCGGCAAAGATTACTCATTTGAATCCGGCACAGGTATTTATGCTGAACGTTTTGTGTTGCATTTAGTTAAAACAATCGGGGATAAAACTGATATTGAGCCGAATCCGGCGTTGGCTTTGTTTCCGAATCCGACAAATAATTTGCTTACAATTACAGCCCCGAGTGCAATTCATTCCGTTATGTTTTGGGATGTTACTGGACGGATGATTTATGAGGAGCGCAACAATTTTTCGGAGATTGATGTTCGTCAATTCAGTTCCGGAATATATTCAGTTCGAGTGAATTACGGACAAGGACAAGTGCATACTGCAAAATTTGTAAAGTTATAAATAGTGTCTGTAAGAAAACGTATAAATACTTGATTTTATGTCAATTATACTCTTT
>DYOJ01000333.1 GCA_020720705.1 Acetofilamentum sp. | reverse complement strand
TTATCTTGTGTTTAGCGTCCACGCTAAACATCATAATATCAACCAAATAAAAATTGTAAACAAATGAAAACAGTATTAAAAATTTTCTTATGGGTTGTAGCAGGTTTACTTGCAATTGTTCTTATCGGAGCATTATTTCTGCCGAGCGAAACGAAACTCGAACGAACTATCGTTATTGATTCAAAGCCTGCAACTATTTACAAACAAGTTGCTTGCCTAAAAAATTGGGACCCGTGGAGTCCGTTTAAAGAGGGCATTTCCGACATGAAATACAGCGGAGCCGAATGTGGCGAAGGTGCTATACAAACGTGGGCAGACAAGAACATGTCAGGTAAACAAACCATTACGAAAGCTCTCGAAAATGAATATTTGAAAACTGAACTTGATTTTCAACAAGGCGATGTTTCCTTAAGCGAATGGAAATTTGAAGCTCAGGGTGAGCAAACAAAAGTAACATGGACATTCAGCAGCAAAGCAGGTTACCCGCTCGGACGTTGGATAAATTACACGCTTGTTTTGCCGATGCTAACCGAGAGTTACGAAAAAGGATTGTCTGCACTTAAAAATTATACCGAAAGCCTTAAACCCGAACAAGATTTGTCCGAACTATACAAAACCGAGACACTAAGCGGTTCCCCAATGCTATTTATTCGTAAAACTGTGAAAATGAATGATATAAGTAAAACTTTTGAAGAATTTTATGGTGCAATTATGGGTTTTATGAAAAAAAATAAACTTGAAATAACAGGTGCACCTTTGGCATTTTACCATTCATGGTCTGAAACTGAAACAGATATGGAATGTGCCATCCCCTTCAAAGGGAAAACTAAAGGAAACAAGCAAATTAAAGTTGGAACAACCTACATGGGGAAAGCCATAACATACATACATTCAGGCTCATACAACAATTTACAAAACTCTTGGACACAAGTGATTGATTACACAAAAAAGCAAGGACTTGAACTTAACGGTTCGGCTTATGAAGAATATATCACAGACCCGACCACTGAACCCGACACCTCCAAATGGATAACAAAATTATATCAACCTATAAAATAAAATACTTTGATTTTGTTTATAGCTGTTTTTTTTTCATTATTGACTTTTAATGAAAAAAAACGGACGACTCACGTCATATCCAACATTTTGTAATTCAAAATGTTAAATATAAACTCTGACAAAATATTTTAAAATTGACATATCACAATATTGATTCGGTATAATAAAAAAAACGATGAACATTTCATACAATCAACTCAAAAATTATATATCACCCCTGCCTCAAGTGGACGAATTATGCGAAATACTGACAAGCCTTGGTTTGGAAGTCGGCGGATACGAAACGTATGAAAGCATTAAAGGCGGATTGCAAGGTTTGGTAATCGGTGAGGTTTTGACTTGCCAAAAACATCCGGACGCCGATAAGCTGAGCGTTACAACCGTAAATATCGGCACTACGATTTTGCCAATCGTTTGCGGTGCGCCAAATGTTGCAAAAGGACAGAAGGTGGTGGTTGCAACAGTCGGAACAACCTTATATTCAGGAGAAACATCCTTTCAAATTAAAAAATCAAAAATACGCGGCGAAGTTTCGGAAGGAATGATATGTGCAGAAGATGAAATCGGAATAGGCACATCGCACGACGGCATTATTGTATTGCCGGATGAAACACAA
Organism: Acetofilamentum sp.; assembly: GCA_020720705.1. Classification (GTDB taxonomy): domain Bacteria; phylum Bacteroidota; class Bacteroidia; order Bacteroidales; family JAADGE01; genus DYOJ01. Next base: position 2,144 of record DYOJ01000333.1, on the reverse strand, counting down.
ATCGGGACACCCGCTAAAGATTACTATCAGGCTGAAACAGATTTTGTTATAGAAGTTGATATCACCGCAAATCGCACCGATGCCGTATCGCATTTCGGCGTCGCACGCGATTTGTATGCGTATTTCAAACATCGAAATACAAATATCTCATTGACAAGACCTTCGGTAGAAAAATTTGCGGTTACAAACACTCATTTGACCATCCCCGTTGAAATACAAACACCCGAAGCTTGCAAGCGTTACACAGGCGTAACAATTTCCGGCATCGAAATAAAGCCTTCACCCGAATGGTTGCAAAACCGATTAAAAGCTATTGGATTAAATCCGATAAATAATATTGTGGATGTAACGAATTTCGTGATGCGAGAACTTGGGCAACCGCTGCATGCCTTTGATGCTGACCAAATTACGGACAAAAAAGTTGTCGTAAAAACAGTAAAATCAAATACCGAATTTGTAACTTTAGACAATATTTCGAGAAAACTGACCGACAAGGACTTGATGATTTGCAACAACAATGAAGCCATGTGTATAGCCGGCGTATTCGGTGGGGCAAAATCAGGCGTATCTCAAGTAACTAAAAATATCTTTCTCGAAAGTGCCTATTTTGACCCGATTTATGTTCGTAAAACATCCAAACACCATGGTTTACAAACAGATGCATCTTTTAGATTTGAGCGTGGTGCCGACCCTGAAATTACGATTTATGCCCTAAAACGAGCAGCTTTGCTGATACAAGAAGTCGCCGGAGGATACATCTCATCGGAAATTCAAGATATTTATCCGGAAAAAATTGCACCGAATAGAGTCGAGCTTAAATTTGCACACGCAGACAGACTAATCGGTAAAAAAATTGGGCACGATATTATTAAATCTATTCTACAATCACTTGAAATTCAGATAGTTTCCGAGTCAGAAACAAGCCTGATTTTGGATGTCCCGCGATACCGAGCAGATGTTACGCGCGAAGCCGATGTGATTGAGGATATTCTCCGAATTTACGGCTATAACAACGTGGAAACCCCTCAGGCTGTGCGTTCTACACTCGCATACTCCCCGAAACCGGACGAATATAAAACCCGAAACCGAGTTTCGGAATTTTTGTCAGCGCAAGGTTTTTCTGAAGCAATGTCAAATTCGCTAACCAAAGGCTCATACTATTCGGAAGGCGAGACTTTTAAAACCGATGAATCGGTTAAAATTCTGAATCCCCTTAGCTCCGATTTGGATGTATTACGTCAAACACTGCTGTTCAATGCGTTAGAAGCTGTCAAACGAAATCTCAATTACAAAACAAGCGACATTGCTTTTTACGAATTTGGGCACACTTACCAAAGAAAAAACTCGACAAACTCCTTAGTATCAGGTTACACCGAAGAACATCGGCTTGCGGTGGTTCTATCCGGAAATCGCAATCCGATAAATTGGATAAGCCACGAAAATCCGACAAATTTTTTCTTGCTAAAATCAAAAATTGACAGGATATTTGAACTTCTTAACTTTCAAGCATCTGATTTTCAAGTTACTGAATCAGAAAAAGATGTTTACAATTACGGCTTGACCTATACATTTAAAAATACAGTATTTGCAGAATTTGGTGCAATCAGCAATACGTATTTATCTAAATTTGATATTGGACAAGAAGTTTTTTATGCAGACTTGAATTGGTCTGACATTTTGGCAAACTACAATAAATCAATTCGATACAAAGATATTTCTAATTTCCCGAAAGTCAGACGCGATTTAGCTCTGTTGCTTGATGATTCGATTAAATTTTCTGACATTCAGCGAATTGCTTTCAAAACAGAGAAATCGCTTTTGAGAGAAGTGTCGGTTTTTGATGTTTTCAGAGATAAAAAACTCGGTGAAAATAAAAAATCTTATGCCGTTAGTTTTATACTTCAAGATGACGATAAAACCTTGACTGACAAGCAAATTGATAAGATTATGTCTAAACTGACTACAAATTTTAAAGCAGAATTGAACGCAGACTTGAGATAATCAGGAATTGTAAGAAATTGTGAAAATTTGAAAATGTGTTAATTTGTGTTTGTTAGAAAACGTGTAAATATTTAATTTTATGTAAATTATAGACTTTTTTCTTTTGAATGTTTTGTCATTCGGTTGTCATTGAATAGTCATTC